>NZ_JBHXME010000005.1:0-189152 GCF_042721125.1 Streptomyces sp. NPDC058469 | reverse complement strand
GGCATGTACGTTGCGCGGGAGCCGGGAGCCGGGAGCCGGGAGCCGGGAGCCGGGAGCCGGAAGCCGGAAGCCGGAAGCCGGAAGCCGGAAGCCGGGGGCGGGTTGGGCGCCGGGAGTCGGAGGGTGGGCCCGGCGCCAAGTACCTTGCGTCGAGCACGGGTTACGTCAGCGACCCGCCTGCCGTGACCACCCGGACGGTGCCGCCAGCTCTGACTCCAGCGCGACGAGTCGCGAACGCACCGGTGCCGTCGGCCGTATCGCCGCGAGCGCCCGCCAGACGTCGAGGTCGTCCTCGCCCCACGGCGCGTGCGCCCAGTCCGCCAGCAGGTCGGGGTCGCGGCGGGCGATCAGCGCCGTACGGAGGCCGTCCGCGAGACGGGTCCTGAGCCGAACCACCGCCGGTGCCTGCGAACCGGGCAGCAACGGCCCCGTGTACGCCGTCGCCGCTCCCGTGACCGCACCCCCTTCCAGCCGCCGCTCTACGATCGCCACATCCGACTCGACCGGCGAAGTGAGCCGGTAAGGACGCGAGGCGAGCAGCCCCGGCCCCAACAACCTGCGCAGCCGGGCCAGTTCGGCCCGCAACGTCACCGGCGGAACCGACTCGTCCTCGTACAGCGCGCACAGCAGCTCGTCGCCGGTCAGCCCCTCGGGATGCCGGGCCAGCAGCACCAGGATCTCGCTGTGCCGGCGGCTCAGCCTCATCTTGCGGCCGTGGAGGCACAGCTGGGCCTCATCCCGGCCCAGTGCCGTCAGTTCGGGCCCGTCGACAGGTGTCTGTTCCGGGGCGAGCAGCGCCAGTTGGGATTCGGCGGCCCGCGCCACCGCCTGCACGAAGCCCAGGCTGTGCGGATGTGCCAGCCCGTTCCCGCCGGTGATGTCCACGGCACCGAGCACCCGCCCCGTACGCGGATCGTGCACCGGAGCCGCCGCGCACGTCCACGGCTGCACCCGCCGGATGAAGTGCTCGGCCGCGAACACCTGCACCGGCCGGTTCACGGCGACCGCCGTACCCGGCGCGTTCGTCCCGACCGCGTTCTCCGCCCAGCGCGCGCCCGGCACGAAGTTCATCCGGCCCGCCTTCCGCCGGGTCGCCGGATCTCCCTCGACCCACAACAGCCTGCCCTGCGCGTCGCACACCGCGAGCAGATGCTCGCCGTCCGCGGCGAACGTGCCCATCAACTCCCGTATCAGCGGCATCACCCGCGCCAGCGGATGCTCCGCGCGATAGACACCCAGGTCACCGTCCGTGAGCTCCACGTTCGCCGTGCCCTCGGGACCGACACCGGCCCGCGCGGAACGGCGCCAGGAATCGGCCACCACCGACCGCACCGGCTGCGGCACCGTACCGGCCACGGCGAACGTCTCGTGCGCCCGGCGCAGCACCCGCACCCGCTCGGCAGGGTCGGCCCCCGGCTCCAGGGCCACCCATGGATCGGTCAACTCGGCCTCCCCTGAAGTCGATACCACGGCGATACAACGGCGGTACGGCGGCGATGCGGCAGCAGCACGACAGCGATACGGCGCCGCAACGGATGCGGACATCGTTACTCCGCAGACCGATCCGGACAACCGTTTCGACCAGGTACGACCCGAACGAACCGCAACGCTCTCGGAACCGGCTCGGATCCGCCTTGGCTCAGGCGAAATTGACCATCCTTATGTAGCGCGTCCAGTCCCAGTTCGGCCCCGGATCGGTGTGGTCGGTGCCCGGCACCTCGTAGTGCCCGATGATGTGCGCCCTGTCCTTCTGGAGGCCGTACTTCGTGCAGATCGCCGCCGTCAACCTGGCCGACTGCTCGTACAACGCGTCGGTGAACCACTGGGGTTGATCCACCCAGCCCTCGTGCTCGATACCGATGCTGCGCGTGTTGTAGTCCCAGTTCCCCGCGTGCCAGGCGATGTCGGCCTCTCGCACACACTGCGCCACATGCCCGTCGGCCGAGCGCACGAGATAGTGCGCGGACACCTTCTTCTGCGGATTCTGGAAGATGGAAAGGGTGTTGGGATACGTCTCCTGCGTGACGTGGATGATCACGTAGTCGACCGGATAAGCCGTGGGGCGGCTGGACTTCGTGTAGTTGGAGGTGCTCGCCGGCTGCCACTCGGCCGGCGGATAGTCGACGGCCTGGGTCTGCGCGCCGGCCTCCGCATCGGGAAGTAACGCGTACGGTACGGCGGCCAGCGCGGCACCCGTGAGGATGCGCCGCCTGCTCGGAAGCGGTCTTGAACGGTCCACTACGGCTTGCCTTTCAAGGGTCTTCGGGGTGTTCGGGGCGAGCGGCGGGCTCAGTGCTGGAGTGCCGCCGCGGTCTCACGCAGCCGCGCGTGCAGTCCGCGATGCGTCTCGCGCGCGGGCAGCCACTCCTTCCGGATCTTCGCCACACAGGTGTAGTTGGTGTCGCACACGTTGGCCAACGGCGATTCGACCGCCTGGGTTGCGAATTGGTAGGCGTCCAGTTCGCTGAACCCGTAGTCGCGCACCAACCAGCGCACCAGGTCGAGCTGGGAGATCCGGAACGCGTCCTCCAACGGGCGTGCCGAACCCGTCGAGATGATGTGCGTGTCCGACTCGATGCGCGGCCAGGGCGTGGCGACCCCCTTGAGCAGTTCCACGATCACCACGGTGTTCATGGCGCACTCGACCGCGACTCCGCAGGTCTCGCCCTCGCCCTGCCGCGCGTGCCCGTCGCCGAGGCTGAGCAGCGCGCCCTCCACGTTGACGCCGAGGTAGCAGGTGACCCCGGCCCGCATCTCGGGCGTGTCCATGTTCCCGCCGTGCGCGTCGGGCACCAGCGCGGAGCGCACCTCCAGGTTGGCGGGGGCCACGCCCACCGTGCCGTGCATCGGGTCGAGGGACAGTTCGACCTCGATGTCGCTGTCACGCGCGCGGAACAGCGCTGTACGGCGGGTCCGGTCCAACTGCCAGATCCAGACGGTCTCCGGAAGCGGCGGCTGCAGCGTCGCCGTGGTGTGTGTCGAGGTGAGCGCGCCGAAGAGGGGGACCGTGGTCGAGGCGGCCCAGTCCCGGGCCGGTTCGATCGACACGAAGTGCACGGCCACCGTGTCGCCCGGCTCCGCGCCCTCCACATGGAAGGGGCCGGTCTGCGGGTTCAGGAACGGGAACTCGCACACCTCGGACACCAGGTCCTTCTCGGACCGCACCCGTCCGGCGAAGCAGTCCTCCGTGTACAGGTCGAGGACCGTGCCGGGCGCGATGCGCGCCACGGGCGGGGCGCCGCCGAACGTCCAGGCGTACTCGCCCGGTTCGGGTCGCACCGTCAGGATCCGGGGGTCGTTCATGGCTGTACTGCTCCGTTCTGCGGATGACCGGTGGAGGCGGTTTCGTCGAAATGGACACGGGCGGTTTCGGCTATTCGCTCGGGGTGGCGCCGTAGCAGAACGAGCAGTACTACGACCCCTGCCGCCATCCATATGCCGACGACCGGTCCGGCGTAGGACACGGGAGCGGTCAGTTCGGTCACGAAGTCGAAGGCCGGGAGGCCTGCCGCGGTGAGCAGGGCGGGGACGAACGCGACGATCCCGAGGAGGGGGACCAGCAGGTGGCGTAGCGGCTTGAGCAACTCGCGCCTGCGGCGCAGGAAGTAGCCCGCGCAGGCCAGGTTCACGACGATGTAGACGCCGATGACGACGGTGACGATCACCGTGGCCAGGAGGAGGAACGCGGTCACCGGGTCGTAGCCGAAGCCGAGGCCCAGGACGGCCCCCACCGCGACGAGGGTCTGTACGGCGATTCCGGCGACGGGGGAGCGGTGGCGTGGGTGCAGTGTGGCCAGGACGCGGGGGAGTACCCGGATGCGGGCCAGGGCGAAGGCCGTGCGCGTCGAGACGGTGGCACACGCGTTGGCGTTGGCGATCGTCGAGTTGACCACGGCCAGGAACACCAGCACCCAGAACAGGCCGAACGACGCGCGTGCCACCCCCTCCCAGGACGCCGCTCCGGAGGCTCCGAATCCGCTGAAGCGGTCCGGCCCGAAGTACACGGTCATGGCGTAGGTCGTCAGCACGTAGAACAGGCCGATCCCGAGGGCCGCGCCGAGCACCGCGCGGTGCATCGTCCGGCGCGGGTCCCGTGTCTCCTCGGCGAGCGGTGCGGCGGCCTCGAACCCGGCGAACGCGAGCACCGTGTAGACCGAGCCGGCGAAGACTCCGCCGAGCCCCGAGTAGTCCTTGCCGGTGTGCGAAGTACCGAACACCGACAGCGTGTTGGCGCTACCGGCCTTGCCGATCAGCCAGACGGCGAACACCAGGAAGACGAGGATCTCGAAGACCCCGAGGACCGTGCCGAAGCGGGCGGAGGCACGCACGCCGAACCAGCCCGCCGCCGCGATGATCGCGGCGCCCGCGAGTGCCCACGGCCACCACAGGTTCTCCGGATAGGAGGGCCACTCCTGGTGCAGGGTGCCCGCCGTGGTGAACCCGAGTTGGAGGAGCAGCAACGGTGGGACCAGGGCCTCCACGAAGACGTAGCCCCAGCCGACCAGGAAGCCGACGGCCGGATGCAGTCCCTGCGCCGCATAGGTGGCCACCGAGCCGGCGGCGGGCAGTTCGCGGGCCAGTTCGGCCACGCAGGAGGCGGTGAACAGACAGGCCACCAGCGCGATCAGCACCGACAGCGGCAGACTTCCGCCCGCGAAGGCGGCGCCCGACGGGATCGACGCGGCGACCGCGGCGGCCGGTGCCATCGCCGTGACACTCTGGAAGAGGACCTCGCGCAGCCCGACGGCATCCCGCCGCAGCGACCCCGCAGCCGTCTGTGGCCCTCGAACTGTCTCCCCCGACACGCGAATCCTCCCTCGTCCATCCGCACCCGCACACTGCCGTCACGAGACGACGGCTGCGCCTCGCGTGAATCACGGTACGGCGCTTGCGGGTTGGGCAGTAGGGCGTGGCGTGCTTCCGTGGACGGCGGCGGAACTGTGGATAACCCGATCACTCGGACGAGTGAAGTCGGCTGTGTTTCAGGCTTGTTCGGCCACGTTGTCCCCAGCCCGTTCGGCCACCGCCGCCGGGTCGTCGAGGACGGCCCGCACCACCGAGTGCGCGGCCCCCAGCAGCGGACCCTCGGGCCCCAGCAGCGACACCGAGACCGGACAGGCGGGCCCCGCCGTGCGGCGCGCCAACTCGGCCTCCAGGGACGGCAGTAGCCAGGGCGCGAGACCGGACAGCGCGCCGCCCAGGACCACCAGCTGCGGATCGAGGAGATTTACCGCGCCGGTCAGTGCGATGCCGAGCGCCGTACCGGCGTCGTGCAGAGCACGTCGTACCGCCTCGTCGCCGTCGGCCGCGCGCGTCGCGAGAAGACCGACCCGGTCCGCGCCGGGCTTCAGCCCTGCGGCGCGCAGCACCGCCTCCTCGCCCGCGTACTGTTCGAGGCAGCCACGCCCGCCGCACGCGCACTCCGGCCCGTCGGGACGCACCGGGACATGCCCCAACTCGCCCGCGAATCCCCGTGTTCCGCGCAGCAGCCCTCCGTCGACCACGACCGCGGCGCCGATGCCGATCTCGGCCGACACATGCAGGAAGTCGCGCGGAGTGGTCTCGCCCAGCCAGAGTTCGGCGAGCCCGCCGAAGTTGGCCTCGTTGTCCACAGTGGGCGGCAGCTCGGCGGGCAGCAGCGCGCCGAGATCCGTGTCGTGCCAGTCGAGGTTCGGGGCGCGGACGACCGTACGGCCGTCGCGTGCCACCAGCCCGGGCACGGCGACCGCGAGCCCGGCAGGCCACAGACCCTCCGCGTCCGCCTCGGCGACGACCTGCCGTACCAGCGCGGTGAGTTCCGCGAGCACCGGTTCGGGGGAGCGGCCGCGGTTCACGCCGTGCCGTATGGCACGGGCCCGTATCGCGCCGCGCAGATCGACCGCACAGACCGCGAGATGGTCGACCCCGATCTCCGCGCCGATCCCGGCAGGACCGCGCCCGCTGACGGCGAGCGCCGATCCGGGTCGGCCCACCCGGCCGGGCCGCTCGGGGCCCAGCTCTTCGAGGAGCCCCGACCGGATCAGCTCGTCCACCAGCGTCGACACCGCCGCACGGGTCAGCCCGATGCGCGAAGCAACGGCCGCGCGCGAGAGCGGACCCTCGGCGCTCACCGTGTGCATCACGCGCGCGAGGTTGCGCCGACGCATGCCCTGCTGGGTGTCGGGCAGGGCACGGCCGGGCCTGGCGGGATGCGCCTCGTGCAGCGGTGCGGTCATGCCTCCGTCAGTCCTCGGTCGGTGTGCGTCAACGGGCGTCCGTCCCCCGTTCGAGGAGCGGAGCCGCGTCGGAGAGTACCCCGGAGATCCTGGCCAGCGTCGCCTCGTCGCGCTCCACGGCGTCCAGCACCGGCCCGGCGGCCGTGTTCCAGCGCCGGGCCACCGCGGCCGGATCCTCGCCGGTCAGCAGCCCCGCGGCCTGCGCGGCGGCGCCCAGCGCGACCAGCTCCTTCGCCTCCGGCACCTGGACCGGGCGCCCCGACAGCCGCCGTACGGTCTCCTGCCAGGCCGTGCCCCGGGCGCCCCCGCCGATCAGCAGCAGTGGCGTGGTGCGGTCCGCGTCCTCGTCGAGAACCAGGTCCAGCGCGCCCAGCAGGGCGTGCACGGCGCCGTCGTAGGCGGCCTGGAGGAGCTGGCCGCCGGTGGTGTCGTGGCGCAGGCCCGTCAGCAGGCCCGAGGCGTTGGGCAGGTTCGGGGTGCGCTCGCCGTCCAGGTAGGGCAGCAGCGTGACCGAAGTGCCGGGCTCCACGGCCTCGCGGTCCAGGCCCAGCAGGACCGCGACCCGGTCCACGGCGAGGGTGCAGTTCAGGGTGCACGCCAGAGGCAGCCAGTCGCCGTGCGCGTCGGCGAAGCCCGCGACCGTGCCGGACGGGTCGGCGGGCCGGTGCTTCGACACCGCGTACACGGTGCCCGACGTGCCGAGGCTGAGCACGGGGACGCCGGGGCGCAGTCCGAGACCCAGCGCGGCGGCAGCGTTGTCGCCGGTGCCGGGGGCGACCAGAGTGCCCTTGGAGAACGGCAGGTCGTGGCAGTCGCGCACCGTCCCCGCCACCTCGCCCGGCCGCACCACCCGGGGCAACAGCGCCGGGTCGAGCCCGACATGCCGGAGGATCTCCTCGTCGTACGACTCGGTGCCCGAGGCCCACCAGCCGGTGCCGGAGGCGTCGCCCCGGTCGGTGGTGCCCTGCCCGGTGAGCCGCTCGGTGAGGTAGTCGTGGGGGAGGCGTACGGCCGCCGTGGCGCGCGCCGCCTCCGGCTCGTGCTCGGCGAGCCAGGCCCACTTCGTGACCGTGAAGGAGGCGCCGGGCACGCTGCCGGTGCGCTCCGCCCATGCCTTCGGACCGCCCAGTTCCTCGATCAGCCGGCGGGCCTGCGGCGCGGAGCGCACGTCGTTCCACAGCAGAGCCGGGCGTACCGGCTCGCCCTGGGCGTCCAGGGTGACCAGGCCGTGCTGCTGGCCGCCGATCGACATGGCCGCCGCCTCGTGGGCGGCGTCCCCGCACTGGCGCAGGGCCTCGCACAGGGCGTCCCACCACTGGCGGGGGTCGCTCTCCCGGCCCGCCCCCGAGGAGACGGTGTGCGGCGCCTGGCCGCTCGCGACGATCCGTCCGGTGGACACATCGACGACCAGCGCCTTGGTGGACTGGGTGGACGTGTCCACGCCGACGACGAGCGGACCCTCGGCTGCTGACATCGGGCTCTCCCTTTTTTCCGCGGCTCTGCGGGCTCTGACCTGGTGTTTTCAAGGCTGTCCGGGGTGCGGTGACCCGTACCCCACTCCTTCAGGGACACCTTGTCCCTTCCCAGAGCTGCGTGTGCATACTAATTTGTAAACCGCCATGACGAAATAGTCGCAGCGAAGCAACAAGGAGCCGCGTCATGAACTACCAGCCCACCCCCGAGGACAGGTTCACCTTCGGCCTTTGGACCGTCGGCTGGCAGGGAAGGGACCCGTTCGGCGACGCCACCCGCCGTGCCCTCGACCCGGTCGAGACGGTGCAGCGCCTGTCCGAGCTCGGCGCCCACGGTGTGACCTTCCACGACGACGACCTGATCCCCTTCGGGTCCTCGGACACCGAGCGCGAGTCGCACATCAAGCGCTTCCGCGAGGCCCTCGACGCGACCGGCATGAAGGTGCCGATGGCGACCACCAACCTCTTCACGCACCCGGTCTTCAAGGACGGCGCGTTCACCGCCAACGACCGCGACGTGCGCCGCTACGCCCTGCGCAAGACGATCCGCAACATCGACCTGGCGGTCGAGCTGGGCGCCGAGACCTACGTCGCCTGGGGCGGTCGCGAGGGCGCCGAGTCCGGCGCCGCCAAGGACGTGCGCGTCGCCCTCGACCGCATGAAGGAGGCCTTCGACCTCCTCGGCGAGTACGTCACCGACCAGGGCTACAGCATCAAGTTCGCGATCGAGCCCAAGCCGAACGAGCCCCGCGGTGACATCCTGCTCCCCACCGTCGGCCACGCCCTGGCGTTCATCGAGCGCCTGGAACGCCCGGAGCTCTACGGCGTCAACCCCGAGGTCGGCCACGAGCAGATGGCCGGGCTCAACTTCCCGCACGGCATCGCCCAGGCCCTGTGGGCGGGCAAGCTCTTCCACATCGACCTCAACGGCCAGTCCGGCATCAAGTACGACCAGGACCTGCGCTTCGGCAACGGCGACCTGCGTGCCGCCTTCTGGTTGGTCGACCTCCTGGAGAGCGCCGGTTACGCCGGCCCGAAGCACTTCGACTTCAAGCCGCCGCGCACCGAGGACCTCGACGGCGTGTGGGCGTCGGCGGCCGGCTGCATGCGCAACTACCTGATCCTTAAGGAGCGTTCGGCCGCGTTCCGCGCCGACCCGGTGGTCCAGGAGGCGCTGCGCGCCTCGCGTCTGGACGAACTGGCGCAGCAGACCGCGGCGGACGGCCTCAAGTCGCTGCTCGCGGACCGCTCTGCCTTCGAGGACTTCGACATCGAGGCGGCTGCCAAGCGCGGGATGGCCTTCGAGCAGCTCGACCAGCTCGCCTTGGACCACCTCCTGGGAGCACGCGGCTGACCGCACGCACGCGTGCGTCACTCACGAGCCCATTGGTGTGCGTGAGTGCCCGTTCGTGACCGACCCCCGCGCGGAATGCTCCGGAATCATGCGATCCATGGCATGAGCCCGTATCAACCACCGCGCGGGGGTCGCGTCATGACCTTTGCGAGGCGACTCTTGACGGTATGGCCATGCCGCCCGTACCGCCTCGACCGCCCGGGCCTCCGGGCGCCGCCCCGCCTTCGGGAGGCGGCTTCGGACCGCCACCTCCCGGAGACTTCGGACACCCGTCGGGATCGGGAGGGGACTACGGGGACTACGGACCCCCTCCCCGTAGGCGCCCCCGACCGCTGTTCATCTTGCTCGCCGTGATCGTGGCCGCCGGAGCCGTCGCCGCCATCGTGCTGATGGCCTCCGGGGGGCACGACTCACCGGACAAGAAGGCGCCCGCGGAGAGCAGTTCGAGCACGAGCCGCAGCCCGTCCCTCACCCTCCCGACTAAGCTCCCCACCAGCCTGCCGACGAAGCTCCCGACCGCGCTTCCGTCGAACTTCCCCTCGGAACTGCCGAGCGAGGTTCCCAGCGACATCGAGTCCCTGCTCCCGTCCCTGTTCGGCTAGCCGCCCCAGGAGCCGACGCACGCTCAGATGCCGTGCGGCAGCTTCAGGTACACGACGGTCGTCTTGATACCGCTGTCGACCAACCGCCCCTGTGCGTCGAACGCGCCCGCGCCGTCCGTCATCCCGAAGTCGTTGTCATTCACGAGGGCGAGCGTGTCGTGATCCACGCGCGCGATGCCCTCGATCTTCTGCGGTACCCCGGAGACGGTCCCCAGGTCGACGACCAGCTTCTTGGCCAGCACCGGGACACCCGCGGCGGCCGGGTCGTCGAGCTGCTCCAGCGACGGGGACGTGGTGTCGTCGTCGTAGCGACCGCCGAGGATGTTCGACTTGCGCCCCAGCTCGACCACTTGGAGGCGGGCCGCCTTGTCGGTGCGCTCCTCGACCAGCAGGCGATCGTCGCCCACGGCGACCACCGAGGAGATCTTGAGTTCGGAGGCGTCGTCCTCGCTGGGGTCGACTACATTCACCGGGTCGAAGCGGTACGCGTACTCCGCCGTGACCGCCTTTTTCTTCGTGGAGAAACGCAGCAGGCGGGTGTTGAGCGACGCGTCCCCGGCATCCCCGTCCGGCAGCGACAGCGGGCTCTGCAGGGCCATCACCAGGTCACCGCCGGGCAGTTGGGCGAGCCCCTCGAAGCCGCGGTTGATCTTCCGGTGCAGCAGGACGGACGGCAGCGCCTCCACCACCGGGTAGTCAGCTCCGGTCAGGTGCAGCCCCTTGGGCACGTACCGCGTGAGCACCTTCCCGCGCGCGGAGACATGCACCAGGGAGGGCCCGTACTCGTCGACGAGCCAGAAGGAACCGTCCCCGGCCCGCACGATGCCTTCGGTGTCCAGCCCGTTCGGGTTGTACGACAGTGCCGTCTGGGCGTCGTAGGAGTACGGTGCCTCGTCGCGTCCCTGCTGGTTCGGCAGGCCGGTGACGGCCTTCCCGGAGGACGTGGTGATCGGGAGGGCGTCCAGGACCTTCACCGTGTCCCCGGAGACACGGATCTTCACGATCGCCGGGTCGAAAGCGGGCACGGGGAACGTACGGCGCTTCGTCCCGCTCACCTTGATCTGGCCGTTGGGCCCGCGGTCGGTGACCGTCCAGTACTCGCCCTTGCGGCCGGCCGGATAGATGTCGCTGCCGATACCGCCGAGATTCACTCCCCGGTCGTTGTCCACCGTCCCGGGCAACAGCGCGTTGCTGAAGGCGCCGAGCGGGATGTCGCCGAGCGTCGCCGTCCGCGTGACATGGGCGGCCTCGGCCTTCGCGGGGGCGCCGACGGCCGTACCGGCCGCGACGAGGGCGACCACCACGGCGAGCGGAACACCCACCGCGACGGGACGACGGACACGGCGTCGGACGAGGTCGCGCGGGGACATCGGGCCTCCTGAGGACAAGTTCTCTGACAGCGGCCAGAGTTGGTCCTCAGGAGGAACGATGCTCGACGGTGAGGTGAATCCGGGGTGTCGGCCGCTTGTCGGGCGGGCGCGACACCTGCGAAGGGTCGGCCGTATTTCGATCGCATCCCGTGGTACTGGCGGCTACACAGGCCCGGTGACAGACTCCTACCCCCTCCGCCCGGTCGCCGAGGACGAGTTCGCGACCGGGGCCCGTATGGTCACCGACACCTACGGAGGCGACCTGTCCGGCGAGTAACTGGCCCACGAACGAGCCGCGACCGAACTGCCCCGCACCATCGCCGCGTTCGACGGCCCCGCGCCGGTCGGCGGAACCGCGGTGCACGCGCGCGTGCTGACCGTTCCGGGCGCGTTGCTCCCAGTCGCCGGAGTCACCTGGGTCTGCGTTACCCCGACCCACCGCCGACGCGGCATCCTCACGTCGATGATGCGCAGGCAACTCACCGACCTGCACACGTCCGGCGCCGAACTGATCGCTGCACTGCGCCCCTCCGAAGCCGCGATCTACAGGCGCTACGGATACGGGCCGGCCACCCAAGGAGCCCGCCTCCGCTGCGACGAGCGCGCTGTCCGCTTCCGCCCCGGAACCGACTTCGGCGACGGAACCATCCGACTCCTGGGACGCGATCAGGCCCGCCCACAGATCGAGAAGATCTACGACCACGTCCGGACCGACGCGGTCGGCTGGCCCGGGCACAACACCAACTCCTGGGACGGCCGCTTGGCCGGCCGTCCGGAGGAGCGCGGAGGCGCGAGCGCGTTGCGTTTCGCGTTGCACCACGACGCGGACGGCCGGACGACGGGATGCGCCCTCTACCGGATCAAGCAGGACGCTTCAGGCGGCGACGGGAACGCCGTGTGGGTCGTCGAGTTGGCCACCGTCTCCCGGCAGGCGTACGCGACCCGGTGGCGCTTCCTCGCCGGTATCGACCTGGTCTCCTGGACCGAGTACGAGGGAGCGCTGGACGAGCCGCTGCCGTACCTGCTGACCGATCCGCGCGCCGTGCGCTCGGCGCCGGTCGATCGCCTCTGGGTGCGACTCGTCGACGTCGACCGAGCGCTGGCGGCACGGCGTTACGCGGGCACACTGGACCTTGTCTTGGAGGCTGGGCGTTCCCGGCGTACTGACAACAGCGGGTCGGGGGCGCGGTGCTAGTGGGCCGCGCCGAACCACCCGGGCAGTCGGCTGAAGAGGTCCTCCTGGTCGTCACCGACCCACGCCACGTGGCCGTCCGGCCGCAGAAGCACCGCGGGTGCATCCAGTTCCTCGCTGACGTCGGCTACGTAGTCGACGCGATCCGCCCAACCCGCAACCGAGAGCCGGCCGGTCCGGTCGAGCAGGAGCCCTCGGCCGGCGTGCATCAACTCGTAGAGGTGCCCCTCCTTCAGCTTCACATCCCGCAGCCGCCGGCCGAGCAGTTCATGTCCCTCGCCGAAGTCGTAGCGGATCCCGACCGCGGTGATCATCTCGGTCACGTACCGGTTCACCTCCTCGAAGTCCATCAGCGTCGAGAACAGTTCCCGTAGTGCGGTCGCACCGGGGTCGGTCCCCAGAAGCGTGATCTGCGCGCGCGTGTTGGCGACAACGCGGGCGCCCACAGGGTGCCGTTCGGTGTGATAACTGTCCAACAACCCTTCCGGAGCCCAGCCGTTGACCGCGGCCGCCAGCTTCCAGCCGAGGTTGAACGCGTCCTGCACGCCGAGGTTGAGCCCCTGCCCACCGGTCGGCGGGTGGATGTGTGCCGCGTCGCCGGCCAGCAGGACCCGGTCGACCCGGTAGCGCTCGGCCTGCCGGGTGGCGTTGCCGAACCGGGACAGCCAGCGCGGCGAGTGCACGCCGAAGTCGGTGCCCGCGACGGCCCGTAGCTGCTGCTTGAAATCGTCGAGGGTCGGCGCGGTCGCCCGGTCCTCGGCAACGCCGTCGGCGGGCACGACGACGCGGTACACGCCGTTCTCGCCGGGGCTGACGCCGAACCGCAGTTGGGTCTTGCGGACTTCTTCGACGGCGGCGGCAATGGTCGCCGGATCCTCCGCCACCTCCATCTCACCCAGCAGCGTCTCGACCGTCGCGGGTTCGCCGGGGAAACCGACGCCGAGCAGTTTGCGGACCGTGCTGCGGCCGCCGTCGCATCCGACGACGTAGCGCGAGCGTAGCTGCGAGCCGTCCGCCAACTCGACGGTCACCCCGTCCTCAACCTGACTCAACCCGACCACTTCGTAGCCGCGTCGGATCTCGGTACCGAGTTCGACGGCGCGCTCGGCGAGCAGCCGCTCGGTGACCGGCTGCGGGGTGGCGACACCGTACGGGTGAGCCGTGTCCGTCCGGTCCGGCCACGGCTTGACGATGCCTCCGAAGAGACCGCCGACCTGGAACTTCCCACTGACCGCGAGGAACCGGTCGAGGAGGCCGCGCTGGTCCATGATCTCGACACTGCGCGCGTGCAGCCCCTGCCCGCGGGACTCCCCGGTCGGCTCGGTCAACTTCTCCAGCACGACCACGTGCACGCCGTGCAGCCGCAACTCGCAGGCCAGCATCAAGCCGGTCGGTCCGCCGCCGACCACGATCACGTCAATCATCAGAACGCCCATCCAACGAGATTGGTCTCCGGCCGCCCGCTCCGCGGGCCTGTGCTTCGTGAAGCATTCGTTTCCGCAGGTCCCGGCCTCGGTCGGCCATTTTGCGGGACGCCCCGGGCCTTGCCGCAAGCCCCCCGGTGGGCTATACCTTGGGTGTGGCAAGGAGTGGACGAGCTCCTTGCCATTGCCTGTTTCCGGGTACTTCTCCGCAGGCTCGACTCCTGAGGATCGGGCGGCGAGGGTGTCGACAGCCCCCCGGCAAGGACCCGGCTGACCCCCGTACGGACACGGGGGGTGCCGCCATGGTCGCGACCGGTCACTGATTCGTACGTTTGCTCAGGTCAGCCCGTTGCCTGAGAGAGCCGGAGACCGGACATGTCCCAGACCACCGCAGTCATCGGCGCGCATGATCCGGGGGATGCCGTCGCGGCGCCTCCAGGAAGCGAGTTCGCGCCCCTCCTGCGCACGGTCAGGGGCAGAGGCCTACTGGAGCGGCGGCATGCCTGGTACGCGCGCTGCATCGCCGCCAACGCCCTCGCGCTGGGCGGCCTCGTCACCGGTGTCGTTCTGATCGGCGACTCCTGGCTGACCCTGCTCCTCGCCCCGTTGCTCGCCGTGTTCGGTGCCCGGACGGCCTTCATAGGCCACGACGCCGGCCACTCCCAGATCGCCGGCGGCAAGACCGCAAACCGCGTCATCGGCCTGATCCACGGCAACTTGCTGCTGGGGATGAGCTACTCCTGGTGGAACGACAAGCACAACCGCCACCACGCGAACCCCAACCACATCGACAAGGACCCGGACGTCGTCGCCGATGTCCTCGTCTTCACCGGCGAGCAGGCCAAGGACCGTTCAGGCTTCCGGCGCTGGCTCACCCGCAACCAGGCGTGGCTGTTCTTCCCGCTCACCCTGCTCGAAGGCGTCGCCCTCAAGGTCCACGGTTTCCAGGATCTGCGGCGCCAACCCCCTCGCGAGCGAGCCGTCGAAGGTGCTCTTCTGGTGGGCCATGTCGTGGCCTACGCGACGCTGCTGCTGATCTCGATGTCCCCGGGGAAGGCACTCGCGTTCGCCGCGCTGCACCAGGCCCTGTTCGGACTGCACCTCGGCCTGGCCTTCGCGCCCAACCACAAGGGCATGGAGATGCCGGACCCGAACGGCGACCGATGGGGTCATCTCCGCCGCCAGGTCCTCACCTCGCGGAACATTCGCGGCAGCGTCTTGACCGACTGGCTCCTCGGCGGCCTCAACTACCAGATCGAACACCACCTCTTCCCGAGCATGCCGCGGCCCAATCTGCGGCTCGCACAACCCCTGGTGCGCGCCCACTGTCAGGATGTGGGTATCCCCTACGTGGAGACGGGGCTCGTCGACTCCTACCGGCAGGCCCTGCGCCACCTCCACGGGGTGGGAGAGTCGCTGCGCGTGGAGTGGACGGAGTGACGGAACAGCCGACGGCCCGGGTACCACCGGGTACCAGTAGGGGAAGCGCCTCAGGGATGTCTCAGGGTCGCGATCCGGAACTGTGGGGAGCGCGGACCCGTTTTCAGATCAGAGAGCGGCTGCGGCCGCGGAGGAGGCGACATATGTCGAAGAGCGCGAAGATCGCCGTAGGAGGTGTGGCGGTCGGACTGATCCTGTTGATCTGGCTGCCGTGGTGGGTCGCATTCCTGATCGTCGTGGGAGTGCCGACGGCCGCATATCTCACGCTGGACCCCTCGCAGCGGCGTCGGCTGCGCCGCGTGGCAGGCAAGGAGATCGGCCGCTGACGTACCGGTGCGCTACTGCGTTCCCGGCCGGCGCTTCGTTCCCGGCCGAAGTACGGGAGCAGAGCACAGCACCGTCCGCGGGACTGCCGACAAGAGCCCTGTGGACGGTGCTCGGCCGAGCACCGTCCACGGACCGAGGAGGGTGAAGTTCCACGCGGTCCCGGGACGGCTACTGGCGGAGGCATGCCTGTCCGTGGACAGTGCACGGCCACGCGTGCGTGTGACCCTGCTTGCCGCGGCACGGACGCTGCCACCGGACATCGTCACGGGAGCCCTCCTCATCGACCCGGACGAGCGACCGTGCCCCTGGCCCCCGGACGCCCGGATCCGCGCCCAAGGGCTCAACTCGGCCGTACGGCCAGCTTGTCGAGTGCTTCCAGGAGGCCAGGAAGCTCGGGGCCCCGGCCCACCGGCAGGACCTCGCCGGGCTCGTCGTCGAGCAGGACGAACGCTATGTCGTCGGTTCGGGCCACCAATGACCAGCCGGGGCCGTCGGCGCGGAGCGTGCGTGCGTCGCCCGGTGCGAAGGACGATCTGACGCGGCCGAGGGGCGGCGGAGCGTCGATGTACGCGCGGACCTCCGTCAGTACCCGACGGACCCCGTTGTGGCCCGCCTGAGGGCCTTCCCCGGTGCCGTCAGCAGGGGTGCCGCCCGACGCGTTGTCGTCCGACGGCGTTCCGTCCGCCTCGGAAGCGGTGTCGGGGGTGGCGTCATCGAGGGTGGCGTCCGAGGCGGACTTGTCCGTCTTCGACGCGTCGCCCGCCCCGTCCTGAGCTTCCTGCGCCGAGAAGGTCGAGTCGTCGATCTGTTCCCGCCACAGGGCCCATTGCAGTGCGATCTCGTCGGCACCCAGGCGTCGCTGTGCCGGACCCCAGGTGGTGGTGTCCGGTGGAGTCAGCGGCGGCCGGTCCACGAGGTCGGGGTCCGGATCGTGCGGCGCGGGCACGTTGGGCGCCGCGACGGCGACGGCGAGCGGCCAGCCCGGCAGGGCGGCGACCACCGTGCGCTCGCTCGGCGACAGGTCGTACTCCATGCCGCAGTCCCAGGACGCGATGGCGACCGCGACCAGTGACACGTCGTCGATGACCACCGTCCACCGCGACCCGTCGCCGTCCTGGCCGAGAACCAGGCCGTACCCGTCGGCGAGCGGCGCCATACCGAGCGCCGCACAGGCCTCCGGGTAGTCATCGCCCAGCACACTCGGGAACTTCGCCGGCGTCAGCAGCACCGCCGTGAGCACATAGAGCGCATCGTCCTCGGCGGCGACGGCCTCTTCATCCGTGTCGGCCATCCCAGCCTCCCCACTATTCGTCCAACCGCGCGCACCCTAGTGTGCGCGGAAGCCGCTTGTCACGACTCCCAAGTACACCCGGAGCTGCAGTTTTCCGGCTGGACGGGGCGAAATGACCGCCGGTAACCCTAACTGTCAGGCCGCGGGAAGCCCAAGAAGCGCGCGAGCCACCGTCCGTGGCGACTCGTCACGCTCCCTGGCGAGCGCGACGACGGCCCGGCACGCCAGCTCGCTCACCCCGAAGGACAGCGCCTCCGGCGACACCCAGCCCGCTGCCTCGTCGATCCGGTCCTGGTCGTCCTCCACGCGGGCCGACACATAGACGGCCGCGGCCTCGAAGAGATTGTGCGGGCGCCGTTGCGGGCCGCTGTCCGCCTCCGCGCGCGTGGAGGTGAGAAATCTGGCGAAGGTCTTGCGGGGCCTGTCGAACATGCTGACCACCTTCCCCCTGCGTGGTTCTCTGTCGCTGACCGTTCATCTACTGCTACCCAACGTAGAGTTGGAGTTGCGGCGACAGAAGGGGGACGGGGCGGTGAAGCGCGCATCGGGCGCCCCCGCGCGGAAACGGGTCAGCCGCCGAGTGAGTCCAACGTGGCCCGCAGCCATGTCAGTTCGGCCCGGCTCGTGGCCCGCGCGATGGTGAGGATGCCGCGCCGGAAGGGATCGTCCAACTCCTCGGCGCGCAGCGGTCGGTCACCGTCGTAGAAGAAGCTCGCGGGCTCCTCCAGGAAGGCCAGTCGGCGCCGTAGTACCGCCGCTTGGGCGGTGGGGTCGGCGAGGTGCCTGAGGAAGGCGAGGATCGTGAACCAGCGGTTCTCGTCGGTGATGTCGCGCTGGGCGGGCTCGGCGAGTCGACGGAGCAGTTCGCGCCTGCCCTCCTCGGTGAGCGTCAGGACGTGACGTGGGGCGGCGACCGCGCCGGGCTCGGTGGCGCGCTCCAGGAGTTCTGCCTTCTCCAGTCGCTTGATTGCCGGGTAGAGCGTGCTCTCCGCAACGGGGCGCACGTGTCCCGTCAACGCGGTGATGCGTTTACGCAACTCGTAGCCGTGCAGCGGGGCGTCGTACAGGAAACCGAGGATGGCGAGCTCCAACATGCCCGCAGTCTGCCGCATGGGCGCTGTACATCGCTTCCCGGATACTGTGTTGACGCTATACATCGGTTGCGATGTATCTTCCTGGAGTGCTGACAACGACCGCGGTGCCAAGGAGGGCGCAAATGAAGCAGGCCGAGTTCGACGGCAAGGGGAGCTGCATCCGCTGGACGGAGACGCCGGGTGCGCGACCCGCGCGCGTGTATGTGCACGGGCTGGGGTCCGTCTCGGCCGTTTACCACGCGCACATCGCGGCCCGCCCCGAACTCGCGGGCCGGCGCAGCCTGTTCGTCGATCTGCCCGGCCATGGCATCAGCGACCGGCCCGAGGGTTACGGCTACAGCCTTGAGGGCCATGCCGACGCCCTCGCGGCCGTTCTGGACGAAGCGGGTGTCACCGGGGCCGAGTTGGTCGCGCACAGCATGGGCGGCGCCGTCGCCATCGTGCTCGCCCGTCGCCGGCCCGAACTCGTGTCTCGGCTGGTCCTCACGGAGGCCAACCTGGACGCCCATCCGCCTGTCACTGCGGGCAGTAGCGAAATCGCCTCCTACGAAGAGGGCGAATTCGTCGACGACGGGTACGCGCGCGTGCTGGAGAAGGTCGGCCCCCTGTGGGCGGCGACCATGAGACTGGCCGATCCGCGTGCCCTGTACCGCACCGCCGTGGGGCTCCGGCGTGGATCCGACCCCGTGATGCGCACGATCCTCGAAGGACTCGAGATCGACCGCGTGTATCTCCAGGGCGAGTTGAGCGGCGAACTTCCGGACAGCGAGGGCCTGGAGGCGGCAGGAGTGCACGTGGTGACCGTGCCCGGTGCCGGGCACAACGTCATGTTCGACAACCCAGAAGCCTTCGCGGCGGCGGTCGCGGGAAACGTGTGACCCGCGCGCGGGCTCAGCGCTCGCGCACGGCCAGCGCCAGGAAGCGGGCGTCCTCGTCGGCGTACGACGTCATGCGCCACCCCGAACCGGCCAGCAGCGGACGGAGATTGGGCTCCGCGCGCAGGTCGTCCGGCGTGATCTGCCGCCCCTGACGCGCCGCGAGCGCCGCCCGGCCGATCGGATGGAACAGAGCCAGCATGCCGCCGGGGCGCACCACGCGCGCCAACTCCCGCAGATTCTCCTCGGGTCGGGGCAGATGAGCGATGAGGCCCGCCGCGAACACGGCATCGAGCGACTCCGGCCGCAGCGGCAGCGCGGTGACATCGGCGAGCAGCAGGAGCCCGTCACGGCCGCGTCCGGCCCGTATGGCGGCCTCCAGCATGGCCGGGGTCAGATCCGCCCCGACCACCACTCCGGACCGCCCCACGGCCGCACGAAGCGGCGGCAGCGCGCGTCCCGTCCCGCAGCCCGCGTCGAGTACCCGGTCTCCTGATCGCAGCCCGAGTTCGGCGACCGCGGCGGCGTAGGCGGGGCCGTCGTCGGGAAAGCGGCTGTCCCAGTCGGCGGCGCGCGCACCGAAGAACTCCTGGACATGTGTGTGGTCGTCGGTCATGTTCCGCATGATCCCTCACCGACACGGATGACGCTTCGGCGCACATGTTCGAGCGTGACGCGGTCGTTCAGGTACCTCTCCGCGTCAGATTGCAACACCTTTCGAAATGCGCCCCCTTTGTGCACCCGTGCCCCTACTAGCGTCCCCTGGTCATGGGACACCTGGACCACGCCACCTTCGGCTGGCTGACACCCGTGCTGTCGTACGCGATGGCCTGTATGGGCGCCGCACTCGGGCTGCGCTGCACCGTCCGCGCGCTCGGCGCCACCGGCCGGTCGCGCCGCAACTGGCTCGTCACCGCGGCCTCCGCCCTCGGCACCGGCATCTGGACCATGCACTTCGTGGCCATGCTCGGCTTCGGCGTCAGCGGCACCGACATCCGCTACGACGTACCACTGACCATGCTCAGCCTCCTCGTCGCCATGGTCGTCGTCTGCGCGGGCGTCTTCGCGGTCGGCTACGGCCGCGACCGGGGCCGCGCGCTCTTCCTCGGCGGCCTCACCACCGGACTGGGCGTCGCGAGCATGCACTACCTGGGCATGGCGGCGATGCGGTTGCACGGTGACGTGAGCTACGACCCGATGCTCGTCGGCCTCTCCGTGCTCATCGCCGTCGTCGCGGCGACAGCGGCCCTGTGGGCGGCCCTCAACATCAAGTCGCCCGTCGCCGTCACCGCCGCCTCCCTCGTCATGGGAGCGGCCGTCAGCAGCATGCACTACACCGGGATGTTCGCGGTGCGCGTGCACGTCACCCCCTCCGGGGCGGCCCTGCCCGGCGCCACGGCGATGCAGTTCATCTTCCCCCTCGCCGTGGGCCTCGGGTCCTACCTGTTCCTGACCTCGGCGTTCGTCGCACTGTCGCCGACCACGGGAGAACGCGAGGCCACCGCCTCGGCCCAACGGCCTGTCGAGAGCGTCGCCCGCTAGCAGCCGGGCCCGGACCGACCGCGGCCCGCCCGCACGCCCCGAACCACTCCCGAGCGAGGAGGCCATGCGTAACCCCCGTAGGACCCCGAGAGCCGGCGCCGAGACGCCGCCCGTGCGCGGTCGTCGCGCGCACGCCGGACCACCCGCCGACGAACTCTTCGACGAGCCCCTGGATGCCCTGTCGGAGGACATACCCCCGCGCGCGGGACGATGGCGGATGCGTCCCCGCACCGTACGAGCCAAGATCGTCTGCCTCCTGATGGTGCCGGTCGTCTCCCTGCTCGCCCTGTGGGCGTACGCCACCGTCAGCACCGCCCAGGACGTCTCCCGGCTACGGCAGTTGCAGCGCGTGGACTCCGCGGTGCGCAGCCCCGTCGCGGCCGCCGTCGCGGCGCTGCAGGCCGAGCGGTCGGCCGCAGTGCGCTACGCGACCGACCCCGACGCAGAGCAGAGCGGGGATCTGAAGAAGCTGGCGGCGAGCACGGACCAGGCGGTCGCCCGGTTGCGGCTCGGCGACGCCAACACCGTCGCCGACAGCGAGGAACTGCCGGCCGGAGTCGCCCGCCGCCTGAAGACCTTCGTCACCGGAGCCGAGCAACTGCGCGCGCTGCGGGCCGACGTGCTCGGCCACCGCGCGGGATGGGACGAGACCTACGGGCAGTACACGAAGACCATCACGTCGGCCTTCGCCGTGGGCGGGGCGCTCACCGGAATCCAGGACGCCGACCTCGGATCCGACGCGCGCGTGCTCCTCGAGTTCTCCCGGGCCGGGGAATCGCTGTCCCAGGAGGACGTGATGCTCGCCGGTGCCCGTATCGACGGCAGGCTCGACGGGGAGCGGCTGAGGCTGTTCACCGGCGCCGTCGACACCCGACGCACTCTCACCGACTCCGCCGTCGAGGATCTGCGCGGCTCCGAACGCGCCGCCTGGCAGCACCTCGCCGACACCAGCGCCTACACCGCGGTCGGCACCGTCGAGGACAAGGTCCTCGCCACCAACTCGGGCACCCGGGCGATCGCAGCGGCTCCGGAGACCACCTGGGACAACGCGCACGCACGCGTGCGGGACGGCATGCGTGCCATCGAGTCGGACGCGGGCAGCGGGGTCGCCGACCGCGCCGATCCCTTCACCCGCGGCCTGCTCACCTCCGCCGGTGCCGCGGTCCTGCTCGGTCTCGCCGCCGTCGTCGCGTCGCTCGTCATCTCGGTGCGCATCGGACGCGGCCTCGTCGTCGAACTCGTGAGTCTGCGCAACGACGCCCTGGGGATCGCCCGCCACAAGCTCCCCGAGGCCATGCGGAGACTGCGCGCGGGGGAGGAGATCGACATCAGGGCGGAGGCCCCGCCCGGGTCGCCCGCGGAGGACGAGATCGGACAGGTCGTCGAGGCCCTGAGCACCGTGCACCGCGCGGCTCTGCGGGCCGCCGTCGAACGCGCCGAACTCGCCAGCGGCATCTCCGGAGTCTTCGTCAACCTCGCCCGCCGCAGCCAGGTCCTGGTGCACCGTCAACTCAGCCTTCTGGACAGCATGGAGCGTCGTTCCGAGGACCCGAACGAACTGAGCGACCTGTTCCGCCTCGACCACCTCACCACCCGTATGCGACGGCACGCCGAGAGCCTGATCATCCTCTCCGGAGCGGCACCCGGCCGGGCCTGGCGCATGCCGGTCTCCCTGACCAACGTCGTCCGCGCGGCCGTCTCCGAGGTCGAGGACTACGCGCGCGTGGAGGTACGACAACTCCCCGAGGCGTCCGTCGCCGGCTCCGCCGTCGCCGACCTCACGCACCTCCTCGCCGAGATCGTGGAGAACGCCGCCCAGTTCTCGCCCCCGCACACACGCGTGCGGGTCACCGGAGAACCCGTCGGCAACGGCTACGCCGTCGAGGTCGAGGACCGGGGCCTCGGCATGGGCAAGGAGTCGCTGGGCGACGCCAACCGCCGCATCGAGCAGTCCGAGGCCCTCGACCTCTTCGACAGCGACCGGCTCGGCCTCTTCGTGGTCAGCAGGCTCGCCGCCCGCCACGGCATCAAGGTCCACCTGCGGACCTCGCCCTACGGCGGAACGACGGCGGTCGTCCTGCTGCCGACGGCGCTGCTCCACGGCGGCGCGGCGGAACGTGCTCCACGCGCGGCGGTCGAGGACGGGGAGCGGGCCGCGGAACGCGAGTACGCGCGTGTGCCCGCCGCGCCCGAGCATCAGGAGTCCGTCCCGGCCTCGGCCGACCGGCCCGCTCTGGCGGCCTCCACGCGGGCCGCGGTGGAGTCGGCGCACGACACCCCGCCCCCCGGAGTCACCACCTTGCGACTGCACCGTCCCCCCGAGGACACCGAAGGGACCGACGAGAGCGACGACCTCCCACGCCGCGTACGCCAGGCGCACCTCGCCCCCCAACTCCGCGAACAGCCCACCGCGGAACGGGAACAGGCGTCGGCCGCCCCACGCGACGAGCACCGCACCCCAGAGGCCGTACGGGACCGGATGTCGGCCTACCGCGAAGGCTGGACACGCGGCGGTGGCAGACAACCGGGCCGGGGTGCCACCCCAGGCCCCGCAACGGGCAGCGACAGCAGCGAAGGAGACCCCGCGTGATCCAGGACCCGAGCATGAGGGCCGCCCAGCGGTCCGGCGAACTCGACTGGCTGCTGGACGACTTGGTGCTGCGCGTGAGCGAAGTACGGCATGTCGTGGTGCTGTCCAACGACGGCCTCGCCGTCGGCGCGTCGACCGACCTCAAGCGCGAGGACGCGGAACACCTCGCCGCGGTCGCCTCCGGATTCCACAGCCTGGCCAAGGGTGCCGGGCGGCACTTCGGAGCCGGCGGAGTACGGCAGACCATGGTGGAGATGGACGACGGTTTCCTGTTCGTGGCCGCGGCCGGAAACGGCTCCTGCCTCGCCGTCCTCACCGCCGTCACGGCCGACATAGGCCTGGTGGCGTACGAGATGGCACGGCTGGTCAAGCGCGTCGGCGAGCACCTCTACACGCCGCCGCGCGTCGGTGCGCGGCCGCCCGCCGTCGGATGAGGCGAGAGGGCGATCCGCTCCGATGACCGAGGACACGACCGGCGCCCAGCGCGAGCCGGGCAGCCAGTGGTACGACCAGGAAGCCGGGCCTCTCGTCCGCCCCTATGCCATGACGGGCGGACGTACCAAACCAGGCCCTACGGGGGTGCGCTTCGACCTGATCGCGCTCGTCACGCTGGACACGGGCGCGCCCGACTTCGACGACGACACCGGGCTCGGACCGGAACACCGGGCGCTCATCGACCTGTGCCGCACGGAAACGCAGTCCGTCGCCGAACTCGCCGCCGGAGCGGACCTCCCCCTGGGAGTGGTCCGGGTGCTCCTCGGCGACCTCCTGGAACTCGGCTGCGTCACCGTCAGCCGTCCGGTGCCGCCCGCGCAGCTGCCCGACGAACGGATTCTGCGCGAGGTGATCGAGGGACTACGGGCACTGTGATGACACTTCAGAACCACTCGAACGCGTACGACGCCGACTTGTGCACCCTTTCGCGCACCGAACGGGTGCGAGGCGGTCACATCGGGCAAATAGCGGTCCAACGGCCCAGAAGCAGCCCGCACTTGCCACGATGCACACCTACGGACGTCGAGCGTTGCCGGCACTCCCGAGAGAAGTGATCGATGGTCTCCGAGCACTCCGACGCCGAGGACGGCGAGACGACCGCCCTGGCGTTGAAGATCCTGGTCGCCGGCGGATTCGGCGTGGGCAAGACCACCATGGTGGGCGCGGTCAGCGAGATCAGGCCGCTGCGCACCGAGGAACTGCTCAGCGAGGCCGGTCAGTTGGTGGACGACACCGACGGCGTGGACCAGAAGGTCACGACGACCGTCGCCATGGACTTCGGCCGCATCACCATCAGGTCCGGCCTCTCCCTCTACCTGTTCGGCACACCGGGCCAGGACCGCTTCTGGTTCTTGTGGGACGAGCTGTCGCAGGGGGCCCTGGGGGCCGTGGTCCTCGCGGACACCCGGCGACTCGAGGACTGCTTCCCCGCGGTCGACTACTTCGAGCACCGCCACATCCCGTTCGTGGTGGCCGTCAACTGCTTCACCGGCTCCCGCAGTTACGGCGCCCGGGACGTCTCCCGCGCGCTGGACCTCGACCAGGGAACACCCGTGGTCCTCTGCGACGCCCGTGACCGCGACTCGGGAAAGGAGGTGCTGATCCGGCTCGTCGAGTACGCCGGGCGGGTGCACACCGCCCGGATGCTCGACTCGGTGGGCTGACACGGAGTTTCACTCCGAAATACCCTTCTGCGCCAGGACCTTCTCGACCGTGACGCGGACGAGGAGTTCGCCCGGCACCCCGTTGCGGGCGCCGAACTCCTCGGCGCGCTCCTCGCCCATGTACCGGGCCCCGATCCGGGCGGCCCAGTACCTGAGTTCGTCCGGTTCTTCCGACACTTCGGCGCGTCCTTGGATCACCACGAAGTCGAACGGTGGTCGATCGTCGTCCACGCATAGGGCGACTCGCCCGTCACGGGCCAGATTGCGCCCTTTTACCGTTTCCTTCGCCGTGTTGAACACCACATCGTCTCCGTCCAGCAGGAACCAGATCGGCGCCACATGTGGGCTCCCATCGGCCCGGACGGTCGACAACTTGCCGGTGCGCGTGCCGTGCGAGACGAACGCCCGCCACTCCTCGTCGGTCATCTTCTGTGCCATGCCCCTATCCTCCTTGCCCGGGCGACGGAGGTGGGGAAGGCTGACGAGAGATCCTCCGGCCAGGGGGAGAGGCGACGCGGGGAGGCCGGAACATGGCGCAGAACCAGGGACTGAGCTGGCTGCTGGACGATCTGACCGAGCGAGTCGAGCACGTACGCCACGCACTGGTCCTGTCCAACGACGGACTGGTGACGGGCGCGAGCACGGGACTGCGCCGCGAGGACGCCGAACACCTCGCCGCCGTCTCGTCAGGACTGCACAGCCTGGCCAAGGGATCGGGACGCCACTTCGGCGCGGGCGGGGTGCGGCAGACGATGATCGAGTTCGACGACGCCGTCCTGTTCGTCACCGCCGCGGGCAGCGGCAGCTGTCTGTGCGTCCTCAGCGGCGCGGACGCGGACATCGGCCAGATCGCCTACGAGATGACACTCCTCGTCAACCGCGTCGGCGAACACCTCGGCGTGGACGCTCGACAGCCCGAGCGGACCCCCGTCACAGACCTCTGACCTGCGAGTTCGGCCACCGCCGCAGAGTTATCCACAGGCCTGCCACGAGATCCGCCGGGCAGGTTACGGTTTGTTCATCGCGAGCGCACACAGCGTGAGCATTGGACTCCGCGGGGGAGATCGACCATGGCAGGAAACACCATCACCAAACCGTCCGACCTCTCGTGCACGCCCAGTCGCGCGGCACGAGAACTGGGGCTCAAGCGAGGTGAGTTCGATCTCGCCGTACATCTCGGACGGATCCGCACCGCGCCCGACGAAGGGGGCGGCGGCCGACGCGTCGCCCGCGCCGAGATCGACCGACTGCGCTCGGCGGACGGGTTCCCCGAAACGCTCCTGGAAAGCGTCAGGACCGTGGGCACCACGGACGGTGCGGCCCTCATGGAGGTCACCTCCGCCAGGTTCACCCGCCTCGCCCGGCTGGGACTGGTGGTGCCGGTGACGTTCTACCTCAACCGCTATCGGGCCGTGGTCTGGCTCTATCTCGCCGAAGAACTACGGCAGTTCGCGGCCGACAAGAACCACACCTCGCTGTTGAACGGCCGTACGCCCGAAGGATTGCGGGACCAACTGCAAGAGGGCCTGGATCTACGGCCCCGCAACTGGCGCGGGCGGCATCTCGGGTTCCTGCTCCGCCAGGCCGGCGACCCGTGGGAGCGCGCCGGCGCCCTGGCCGCGCTGCTGGATCCTGTCCAGGTCGCGGAAATCGTCCAGGACCCGTACGAGCGCGCCCACTTGAACCGGTTCCGGCCGGACCCGCCCGCCCACGGGGCTCCCGGCTCGCCCGCCGCCCGCCTCGCCGAGCGGATCATGAGGGCGCAGGACCCGGACGAGATCAGCTGGCTGCGGGCGGATCTGGCCCAGGTGCTTGAGGAGGCACGCAGCCACCGTCCCGCACCCCGGCCGACCGTTGAGCCGGCCGAACAGGCCGGACCACGGCCGTCCGTCGAACCGGCCGCACTGCGACCGACCGCAAAACCGGCTGGACCACCACCGACCGCCGAACTGCCCGGACCTCCGCCGTCCCTGAGCGAGCATCCGCCCGAGTCGGCGCCGGAACCCGAGAGGTCACGCGGCATGTTGGGCTGGCTGCGCCGCAGAAGCGCGTGAGCCGCAGCGCACATCCGTCGGCTACAGCGCTCTGAACAGCCCCTCCTGGACGACCGAGACGAGCAGGCGTCCCTCCAGGTCGTAGATGCGTCCGCGGGCCAGACCGAGGCCGCCCGTCGCGATCGGGGACTCCTGGTCGTACAGGAACCACTCGTCCGCGCGGAACGGCCGGTGGAACCACATGGCGTGGTCCAGTGACGCCATGTCGAAGTTCCGCGGTCCCCACAGGGGTTCGACGGGGATGCGGACGGCGTCCAGGAGCGTCATGTCGCTGGCGTACGTCAGCGCGCAGGTGTGCACCAGCGGATCGTCGCCGAGCGGCCCGACCGCGCGCATCCACACCGCGCTGCGCGGCTCGGCGTCCTTGATCTCCTCGGCGCTCCAGCGCAGCCCGTCCGCGTACCGGATGTCGAAGGGCTGACGGCGCGCCATCCGCTCCAACTGCTCGGGCAGCACGCCCAGATGGGCCCGGACCTCCTCCGACACCGTCGGCAGGGACTCCGGGTCCGGGACCTCGCGGGCCGGCAGCTGATGCTCGAAGGGACCTTGCTCAGGCTTGTGAAAGGAGGCGGTGAGATTGAAGATCGTGCGGCCCTGCTGCACGCCGGTGACCCGACGGGTGGTGAACGACCGCCCGTCCCGCACCCGCTCGACCTGGTACACGATCGGCACGCCCGGCCGGCCCGGACGCAGGAAGTACGCGTGCAGCGAGTGCACGGGCCGGTCGCCCTCCGTGGTGCGCCCCGCGGCGACCAGCGCCTGGCCCGCGACCTGGCCGCCGAAGACCCGCTGCAGTGACTCGTGCGGGCTGCGGCCACGGAAGATGTTGACCTCGATCTGCTCCAGGTCGAGCAGGTCGACGAGCCGCTCTGCCGGGTTCGTCATGGGTGGGATTCTCCTGTGCTCACAGCTGGCCGACGTCGGTGACACGGACGACCGCACGGCCCTCCGTGTCGGAGGCCGCGAGATCGATCTCCGCGCTGATGCCCCAGTCATGATCGCCGTTCGGGTCGGCGAAAATCTGCCGAACGCGCCACAGGTTGTGCTGGGGCTCCTCCTCGATGAGCAGGAGCTTGGGCCCGCGGGCGTCGGGGCCGGTGCCGAGGTCCTCGTACTCGTCCCAGTACTTGTCCATCGCCTCGCCCCAGGCGTCCGCGTCCCAGCCGTTCTCAGCGTCCAGCTCGCCCAGCTCGTTGACATGGTCGAGGGCGGCGAGTTCGACGCGGCGGAACATCGCGTTGCGCACCAGGACCCGGAAGGCGCGCGCGTTCGCGGTGACCGGCTTGACCTGGTCGGCCTTCTCCTGCGCCTCCTCGGCGGTCATCTCCGCCGGGTTGGCCAGCTGCTCCCACTCGTCCAGCAGGCTGGAGTCGACCTGGCGCACCATCTCGCCGAGCCAGGCGATCAGGTCTTGCAGGTCCTCGGACTTGAGGTCGTCCGGGACGGTGTGGTCGAGGGCCTTGAAGGCGCCGGCGAGGTAGCGCAGCACGATGCCCTCGGTGCGGGCCAGCTCGTAGTGGGAGGTCAACTCCGTGAAGGACATAGCCCGTTCGTACATGTCACGGATCACGGACTTCGGCGACAGCGGGTGGTCGCCGACCCACGGGTGGCTCGTGCGGTACGTGTTGTACGCGTGGAAGAGCAACTCCTCCAGCGGCTTGGGGTAACTGACGTCCTGGAGGCGCTCCATGCGGTCCTCGTACTCGACGCCGTCCGCCTTCATCGCCGCGACGGCCTCGCCGCGCGCCTTGTTCTGCTGGGCGGCGAGGATCTGCCGCGGGTCGTCCAGCGTGGACTCGACGACGGACACCATGTCCAGCGCGTACGACGGCGATTCGGGGTCCAGCAACTCGAACGCGGCGAGCGCGAAGGTCGACAGCGGCTGGTTGAGGGCGAAGTCCTGCTGCAGGTCGACGGTGAGGCGCACGATGCGGCCCTCGGCGTCCGGGGTGTCGAGTTTCTCGACGATGCCGCCGTCCAGGAGCGAGCGGTAGATGGCGATCGCGCGCCGGATGTGCCGCAACTGCTGCTTGCGCGGCTCGTGGTTGTCCTCCAGGAGATGCCGCATCGCGTCGAAGGCGTTGCCGGGGCGGGCGATCACCGACAGCAGCATCGTGTGCGTGACCCGGAAGCGGGACGTCAACGGCTCCGGCTCGGAGGTGATGAGCTTCTCGAAGGTGCCTTCCGACCAGCCGACGAAGCCCTCGGGCGCCTTCTTGCGGACGACCTTCCGGCGCTTCTTCGGGTCGTCGCCCGCCTTGGCGAGCGCCTTCTCGTTCTCGACGACGTGCTCGGGGGCCTGCGCGACCACGAGCCCCGCCGTGTCGAAGCCGGCGCGTCCGGCGCGGCCCGCGATCTGGTGGAACTCACGGGCGCGCAGCGTGCGTACCCGGATGCCGTCGTACTTGGCCAGTGCCGTGAACAGCACTGTGCGGATGGGCACGTTGACGCCCACCCCGAGCGTGTCCGTACCGCAGATCACCTTCAGCAGACCCGCCTGCGCGAGCTTCTCCACCAGACGCCGGTACTTGGGCAGCATGCCGGCGTGGTGCACACCGATGCCGTGCCGTACGTAACGGGACAGGTTGCGGCCGAACTTGGTGGTGAAGCGGAAGTTGCCGATCAGCTCGGCGATCTGGTCCTTCTCCTCGCGCGAGCACATGTTGATGCTCATCAGTGCCTGCGCCCGCTCCACGGCCTGCGCCTGGGTGAAGTGCACGATGTAGACCGGCGCCTGCTTGGTCTCCAGCAGCTCGGTCAGCGTCTCGGTGAGCGGGGTCAGCCTGTACTCGTAGGACAGCGGCACCGGCCGGATCGCAGAGCGGACCACCGAAGTGGGGCGCCCGGTGCGGCGGGTGAGGTCCTTCTCGAACATCGCGACGTCGCCGAGCGTGGCCGACATCAGGATGAACTGCGCCTGCGGCAGCTCCAGGATGGGGATCTGCCAGGCCCAGCCGCGGTCCGCCTCCGCGTAGAAGTGGAACTCGTCCATGACGACCTGGCCGACGTCCGCGTGCTTGCCGTCCCTCAGCGCGATCGACGCGAGGACCTCCGCGGTGCAGCAGATGATCGGGGCGTCGGAGTTGACGGACGCGTCGCCGGTCAGCATGCCGACGTTCTCGGTACCGAACATCTTGCACAGCTCGAAGAACTTCTCCGAGACCAGGGCCTTGATCGGGGCGCTGTAGAAGGTGACCTCGTCCCGAGCCAGCGCGGCGAAGTGCGCACCGGCGGCGATCATGCTCTTGCCGGAGCCCGTGGGCGTCGACACGATCACGTTCGCACCGGAGACCACCTCGATCAGCGCCTCCTCCTGATGGGGGTAGAGCGTGAGACCGCGCTCCTTGGCCCACGACTCGAAGGCTTCGTAGAGGGCGTCGGGATCTGCGGTCGGCGGCAACTGGTCGATGAGGGTCACGACCCCATCTTGCCTGGCGTCCCGGCCGATGGGGGAATCGGCTGCGGGGACGAAGATCGCTACCGCTACGCTGTGTCGCCGACAGAGTGTCAGGGCGCCCGAGCAACTGACCGGCGGCGTAAGAGGAATGGGGCGGGGAACGGCCATGATGGGACCAGCACACTCACTGTCGGGAGCGGCGGCCTGGCTCGGCGTAGGAGCCGCGGCCGCTGCCGCCGGGCACCCGATGCCCTGGCCGGTGATCTTGGTCGGCGCCCTGATCTGTGCCGGCGCCGCGCTCGCCCCGGACCTCGACCACAAGGCGGCCACGATCTCCCGGGCCTTCGGACCCGTCTCCAAGGCCTTGTGCGAGATCGTCGACAAGCTCTCGTACGCCGCGTACAAGGGGACCAGGAAGCAGGGCGACCCGCGCCGCTCCGGCGGGCACCGCACCCTCACTCACACCTGGCTGTGGGCGGTCCTGATCGGGGCGGGCAGTTCGGCCGTGGCGATCATGGGTGGCCGCTGGGGGGTGTTGGCGATCCTCTTCGTGCACATGGTGCTGGCCATCGAGGGTCTGCTGTGGCGGGCGGCCCGCGGTTCCAGCAGCGACATCCTGGTGTGGCTGCTGGCGGCGACCAGCGCGTGGATCCTCGCCGGAGTGCTGGACAAGCCTGGCAACGGCTCGAACTGGCTGTTCACGGACGCGCCCCAGCAGTACCTGTGGCTGGGGCTGCCGGTCGTGCTGGGTGCGCTGGTGCACGACATCGGGGACGCGCTGACCGTCTCCGGCTGCCCGATCCTGTGGCCGATCCCGTTGGGCCGCAAGCGCTGGTACCCGATCGGGCCGCCGAAGGTGATGCGGTTCCGCGCGGGCAGCTGGGTCGAGCTCAAGGTGCTGATGCCGGTGTTCATACTCCTCGGGGGAGTGGGCTGCGCGGCGGCGCTCAACGTGATCTGAGGCCCGGCGTCAGTGCCGGCGCCCGCGCCGACGTGGATGGTGGCTCACGCCCCGCCGGAACCCTGGCCCGCCCCGCCGCTGCCGTAGCGCCGCTCGAACTGGGCGATGCGGCCCTCCGAGTCCACCGTCCGCGCCTTACCGGTGTAGAAGGGGTGGCTCTCCGAGGAGATCTCCACGTCCACGACCGGGTAGGTCTCGCCGTCGTCCCACTCGATGGTCCGGTCGCTGGTCGCGGTGGACCGGGTCAGGAAGGCGTATCCGGCGGCGCGGTCCCGGAAGACCACGGGGTGGTAGTCGGGCTGCTTGTCCTGCTGCATGACTGCTCCTCCTGCGGCGGTGGTGCGGTTGACGGCGAAGGGGCGGCGAGGTCAGCCGTAGAGGGAGTCCTCGCCCTCGTCGACGATGTGCATCGCGGCCTCCTCGGCGGAGGCGGCGGCACCGTCGATGCCCACGTCCGTGGCGATCAGGCCGCTCTCCTCGTCCTCGTGTGCTCCTTCGTCGGGTGCCACGAGCCGGCCCGAGCGGGTGTCACCGACCTCGATGTCCAGGAGTTCGCCGTCGGTGTCCTCGGAGTCGCCGATGCCGTCGCCCTCGGACACGGCGAGATCCGGGATCTCCTCGGCGAGGCGCTGGTCGAGCGTCTCGCCGTGCTCGCGCCCAGCGGCCGTCACGTCGTCGCGTTCCACCGCCCAGGGGCGATCGGGTGGGGACCAGCCGCGGTCGAGGGGGTCCTCGACGCCGTCGGCCACCAGGGTGTCCTCCGCGTCGAGCAGACCCGCGTCGTCCTGCACCTCGGATCCGTCGGGCTGGTAGACGTCGTCTCCCCATCCGTCGGCGCTGTTCACGGGTACCTCCAGGTGGTGGGGACCGGCCCGTTCTCACCGCGGTCGGCGGCGGGTCACCGCTGTGCGGGGCACAGGCGGTGCCCGGCACGAACCACATGGTTCCCGGGCACTTCCCGAACCGGTGCCGCTCCCCAGCCTTCCACCCCTTTTCCCCACCGCGCAACGGCACGGACCCGGGCCGGGGAGGGCAAGGCCCTCGTCCACCCCCAGCCTCCTCCCCTCTCACCAGCCCCGGCAGCCTCACCGACGCGAGCTCGGACGGTCCTTCACACACCGATTCAGGGACGCGTCCGATTCCGGCGCGGCACGGCGCCCCTAGAGGGGCGCGGGGAACTGCGCGACCAGCCCCCACCGACCCGCAGGTTCCCGATCAGCCCGCCGACCCGTAGACCCCCACCGACCCGCAGCTCAGTCACCGCTCGACCGGCGGAGCCCCTGTCACCCATGCCAGGACCGCCAAAGCGCCGCGTACGCGCCCTCAGCCGCCACCAACTCGTCGTGGCTGCCGAGTTCACTGATGCGGCCGTTCTCGACGACGGCGATGATGTCCGCGTCGTGGGCGGTGTGCAGCCGGTGGGCGATCGCGACGACCGTGCGGCCGTCGAGGACGCGGGCCAGGGAGCGTTCGAGGTGGCGGGCCGCACGCGGGTCGAGGAGCGAGGTCGCCTCGTCCAGGACCAGCGTGTGCGGGTCGGCCAGCACCAGCCGGGCCAGTGCGATCTGCTGGGCCTGGGCCGGAGTGAGCGCGAGCCCGCCCGAGCCGACCTCGGTGTCCAGGCCGTCGTCCAGTGCCCGCGCCCACCCGTCCGCGTCGACCGCGCCCAGCGCCGCCCACAGCTCGGCGTCCGCCGCGTCGGTCCGGGCGAGCAGGAGGTTGTCGCGCAGGGAGCCCACGAAGACGTGGTGCTCCTGGTTGACGAGGGCCACATGGGAGCGGACGTGTTCCGCGGACATCCGGGAGAGTTCGGCGCCGCCGAGGGTGATCCGGCCGTCCCGGGGCGCGTAGATGCCGGCGAGCAGTCTGCCCAGGGTGGACTTGCCCGCGCCCGAGGGGCCGACCAGGGCCAGTCGGGTGCCGGGCGCGACCTTCAGGGACACCTCGCGGAGCACGTCGACGCCCTCGCGGTAGCCGAAGTGCACCCGGTCCGCGTGCACGTCCCGGCCCTCGGGGGACAGAGCGGCGTCCCCGGCGTCGGGCTCGATGTCGCGGACGCCGACCAGCCGGGCCAGCGAGACCTGGGCGACCTGGAGCTCGTCGTACCAGCGCAGGATCAGGTTCACCGGGTCGACGAGCATCTGCGCGATCAGGGCGCCCGTCGTCAGTTCGCCCACCCCGATCCAGCCCTGCAGGACGAACACCCCGCCGAGCATCAGGACCGAGCAGAGCACCGTGACGTGCGTGGCGTTGATGACCGGGAAGAGCACCGATCGCAGCCAGAGCGTGTAGTTCTCCCAGGCGGTCCACTCCTTGACGCGGCGCTCGGAGAGGGCGATGCGCCGGTCGCTGAGGCGGTGGGCCTCGACGGTGCGGCCGGCGTCCACGGTCTCGGCGAGGGCCGCGGCCACGGCGGCGTACCCGGCGGCCTCGGAGCGGTAGCCGGCCGGTGCGCGCTTGAAGTACCAGCGGCAGCCGATCACCAGCACCGGCACCGCGATCAGCACGGCCGGCGCCAGCGGCGGCACGGTGACGACGAGACCGCCGAGCAGCAGCACCGCCCACACCACGCCGATCGCCAGTTGTGGCACGGCTTCCCGCATCGCGTTGGCGAGCCGGTCGATGTCGGTGGTGATGCGGGACAGGAGGTCGCCGGTGCCCGCCCGTTCCAGGACGCCCGGGGGCAGTCCGACCGACCGTACGAGGAAGTCCTCGCGCAGGTCGGCCAGCATCCGCTCGCCGAGCATCGCGCCACGCAACCGCACCTGCCGGATGAACAGGGCCTGGACGGCGAGTGCGACCACGAACACCCCGATGGTCAGGCCCAGATGGAGTTCCCGCGCTCCGTCCGACACCCGCTCGACGAGATCGCCGAGCAGATAGGGACCCACCATCGAGGCGATCACGGCGACCGTGTTCACGGCGACGAGAAGGAGGAAGGCACGGCGATGCCGGTGGAACAGTTCGGACACGTACGCGCGTACGGTCGCGGGGGCGCCGACCGGCAGGGTGTTCGCCGTGGTCGGGGCCGCCGGGTTGTAGGCCGGGGGCGCCACGCCGATCATGCGCTCTCCTCGATTTCTTCCAGTGCGCTCCGCAGGGCGGCTTCGTCGTCCAGGGCATCGTCGTCGGCCAAGGCATCCCGGAGGGGAGCCTGGTCGTGTTCCGCGGCGCTCCGGAGTGGGGCATCGCGGGATTCCAACTCGCCCCGCAGTGCGGCCTGTTCATCACGCATCGCGGACTCGTCCTCGGTCTCGCGCGTCACCACGGCCCGGTACCGGGGCTCGCTGCGGAGCAGGTCGCGGTGGGCGCCGACCGCCACCACCTCGCCGTCGTGCACCAGCACGACCCGGTCCGCGTGGTCCAGGAGCAGGGGCGAGGAGGTGAACACCACCGTGGTCCGGCCGGTCCTCAACTCCCGTACACCGTCGGCGATCCGGGCCTCGGTGTGGGAGTCGACGGCGGAGGTCGGCTCGTCCAGGACGAGGACCTCCGGGTCCGTGATCAACGACCGCGCCAGGGCGAGCCGTTGGCGCTGGCCGCCGGAGAGGGAGCGTCCGCGTTCGGTGATGCGGGCGTCCATCGGGTCCTCGGTGTCGAGCGACCCCTGCGTGAGCGCCACCAGCACGTCCCCGCACTGCGCGGCGGCCAGGGCCTCCTCCGCGCCGACCGCACCCGAGGCGGGCACGTCGAGCAGCTCACGCAGCGAACCGGACAACAGCACCGGGTCCTTGTCCTGGACGAGGACGGCGGTGCGCGCCGAGTCGAGGGGGAGTTCGTCGAGCGGTACGCCGTCCAGGAGCACGGAGGTGCCCGCCTCGGCGGGGTGTCCGCCGAGGCGGTCCGCCAGCCGCCCGGCCGCGTCGGGGTCGCCGCACACCACGGCGGTGAGCCGGCCGGAGGGAGCGAGCAGACCGGTGTCCGGGTCGTACAGATCCCCGGCGGGCACCTCGGCCGCGCGCGTCCCCACGGTGTCGGTGACCCGCTCCAGGGACAGCACGCGTGCGGCGCGTTTGGCCGAGGGCCGGGAGAAGGAGTACGCCATGGCGATCTCCTCGAAGTGCCGCAGCGGGTAGGACATGATCATCACCGCGCTGTAGACGGTGACCAGTTCGCCCACGGTGATCCGGCCCTGGCGGGCCAGCTGCACGCCGTGCCAGACGATCGCGATCAGCAGCAGACCCGGCATCAGCACCTGGATCGCGGAGATGACCGCCCACATCCGGGCACTGCGCACGGCCGCGTGGCGGACCTCCTGGGAGGCACGGCGGTAGCGGTCGAGGAACAGTTCCTCGCCGCCGATGCCGCGCAGCACCCGCAGTCCGGCGACGGTGTCGGAGGCGAGTTCGGTGGCGCGGCCCGCCTTCTCTCGCTGCACGTCGGCGCGCCGGGTGGCGCGGGGCAGCAGCGGCAGCACGGAGACCGCCAGCACGGGCACGCCCACGGCGACGACGACACCGAGCGCGGGCTCGTACACGAACAGGCCGACGCACACGATGACGATCGTCAGCGCGGCGGCCAGGAAGCGGGACAGCGCCTCCACGAACCAGCCGATCTTCTCGACGTCACCTGTCGACACGGCCACGACCTCACCGGCCGCGACCCGCCGGGTCAGCGCCGAGCCGAGGTGGGCGGCCTGGCGGGCCAGCAGTTGCTGAACGCGGGCGGCGGCCGTGATCCAGTTGGTGACGGCGGCCCGGTGCAGGAAGGTGTCGCCCACGGCGATGCCCGCCCCGCACAGCGCCATCAGCCCGCCGGTCAGGGCCAGCCGACTCCCGGAGCGGTCGACCGCGGCCTGCACGGCGAACCCCACACAGAACGGCAGCGCGGAGACCGACACGAAGTGCAGCAGCCCCCAGGCCAGGGACTTGAACTGTCCACCGAGCTGATTCCGGCCGAGCCACCACAGGAATCGGGGCCCCGAGCGCGCGTCCGGCACACCCGGGTCGGGATACGGAAGGTCTTGAATCTGCATGACGTCCCAGTGGCTCTTGTTCGGGCGGGAAGGGGGAGGAGGGAACCGCGGAGCGCGGCGACGAACCGCGAGCGGAACGCGGCAACAAACCGTGAAAGGTTCGCGTCGCAGCGTGGTCGGAAGCAAGCGGTTTTCCCCGCCGGGGGTCAGAACCGGCGTTCACCCATCAGGGGCGAGATGTCCGTGACCTCACACAATGGCGCCGAATGCGATGTGACCATGGCCCGATGCAGAGTGGCGGCACACGACGTGCGACGGTCGCGATGGCGGCTCTCGGTTCCCTCCTGATGATGACGACCCTGTCCGCGTGCGGAAGCGCGCACAACGGACACCCCGGCGGGCGGGAAGGGAGACCCGGCGCCCAGGCGACCCACCCGAGACCGGCCAACCCCGCCGCCGTCCCGGACCCGACCCGCATCCCGGACGTCGGCGACCGGCTCCAGCGCGCCATCCCCACCGACACGAGCCAGGTCCTCACGGTCTACGGCGACGGCAAGGACTCCTCGGACTCCACCGCCGTCCTGTTCACCAAGAGCGGCTCCACCTGGGATCGGGCCGCCGGCTGGCCCGCGCACAACGGCAAGCTGGGCTGGACCACCGACCACCACCTCGGCGACAAGCGCAGCCCCGTCGGCGTGTTCACGCTGACCGCCGCGGGCGGTGTGCTCGACGACCCGGGCACGGCACTCCCGTACTCCCAGGACGAGTCCTACGAAGCGCCGCGTGACTGGGACGAATCGCACTGGCACGACTTCGACTACGTCATCGCCATCGACTACAACCGCGTCCCCGGCACCCCGCCCGACGACGCGGAGCAGCCCGAGGGCGAGGACAAGGGTGGCGGGATCTGGCTGCACCTGGACCACGGCAGCGGTACGTCGGCCTGCGTCAGCCTGTCCAAAGAGGCGATGGAGTACCTGCTGCGCACGCTCGACCCGGGCCGGCATCCCGTGGTGCTGATGGGGGACAGGGCGGACCTCAAGGGGTAGAACACCGCCCATGAGAAGCCGGATAGTCATGTCCATGCTCGCCGGAGCGACCCTCCTGGCGAGCACCCTCCTCGGGGCGAGCCCCGCCCGAGCGGCCGACGCGAAGGCCCAAGTCGCCGACGTCCCCGCCGAGTTCGGTACCGACTGGCACGACCCCCTCACCGCCGCCCCGCCCATCGCCAAGCCCGCGACGAAGTCCTGCCAAGTGACCCTCGCCGACACCGAGTTCCGCGACTTCACCCCGTACAAGGGCACGTACACACCACCACAGGGCTGCGGCGACCACTGGAGCAAGGTCGTGCTGCGCCTCGACGGCACGGTCAAGGGACGACAGTACGACCGACTCGGCTATCTGCACGTCGGCGGCGTCGAGATCCTCCGTACATCGACGCCGGAACCCTCGCCCGACGGCATCGCCTGGTCCGTCGAGAAGGACGTCACCCGCTACAGCGCCACCTTCCGCAGCGCGCAGGACGTCGAGATGCTCATCGGCAACGTCGTCGACGACACGTACACCGGTGTCATCGGCGTCAAGGCCACACTGACGTTCTACGAGGGCAGACCCGCGGCGGCGCAGACCCCCGACCGCGTCCTCACCCTCGCCGCCGACTCGACCCTCACCACCCCGCACAACACCGAACGCATCGTCGCCGAGGTGTACGCCACCGGATCCGGCGGCGGCTGCGAGGAGTTCTGGTATCTCGCGGTGCCCGGCTCGGCGCCGTACTCCTGCCAGGCGGACAAGGGCCCCTACCGCGAGGTGCAGATCAAGGTCGACGGCCAACTCGCGGGAATCGCAGCGCCGTTCCCGAACGTGTGGACCGGCGGCTGGTCCGACCCCTTTCTCTGGTACGTCGTTCCGGCCCCGCGTGCCTTCGACGTCAAGCCGATCGAATACGACCTCACACCCTTCGCCGGCCTTCTCAACGACGGTCGCCCGCACCACATCGACGTCTCCGTCGTGGGCGTGCCCGAGGGGCAGAGCGGCTGGAGCGCACCGGTGAACGTGCTCGTCTGGCAGGACGCGCAGCGCGCCCACGTCACCGGAAAACTCACCCTCGACCGGGCGGGCGAGCTCGCCAACTCCTCGACGTACACGCCCGGTTCGGAGGAACGCGTGGACACCGACGCGGGCCATCGGCTGACCACGGCCGGATACGTCGACACCTCGCACGGCCGGGTGCGGACCACCGTCGACCGGACGCTCGCGAACACCTCCGTGCACCGTTGGGTCGACGGCGAGAACATGGACGGGCTCGACGCGACCTGGACGGACGACGAGTCGGTGACCGTCGACGGGCGTGGACCGGCCCGGACGACGGCCACGCATCGGACGTACACGATGAACGGTGCGACGACGATCGGGACGGACGACAGGCTGCGTACCGTTCTCACGCTGGGCGACCGGGCGGCGGTCGTCGATACGCGGGACGGGCGGCGGACCGGGTGGTCGCGGCTCGACGACACCTACACCGGGGACGCGACCTACACGCTCAACGTGCCTCGCGACCAGCGGCACGCGGTCGGGACGTCGGGTGAGCGCTACCGGCTGTACGGGTCGGGCGGCTGCTACGACCGTTCGCTGACGACCGCGCAGGGGGTGCTCACCGAGGACCGCAGCGGCTGCTGAGGCGTTGTGCGTGCGATGCGTCACTCAGGTGCGTGATTTACACGGCCGTCACACGGAGGTTTTCCGGACGATCAACAACGGCTTCAAAGTGTCCACTCGGAAGCCGCTTTCCGTATCGCAGAAGTCGCCCCCAATCGACTTCCGCGAACGACCGTCCCCCCTCAAGGAGTGCCCGTGCCGCCGTCCGTCCCGCCCCTGCCGCGACGCGTCGCACGCATACTGCGTACCTCACTCTTCGCGCAGGTCGCCTGCGCGCTCGTCCTCGGAATCCTCGTCGGAAAGCTGTGGCCGGACGTGGCCACGGACCTTCAGCCCCTCGGTGACGGATTCACCCGGCTCATCAAGACGATCATCTCGCCGCTCGTGTTCTGCGTGGTCGTCGTCGGCATCGCCAAGGCCGGTGACCTCAAGGCCTTCGGCCGCATCGGCCTCAAGGCGCTCATCTGGTTCGAGGTCGCCAGCACCGCGGCACTGATCATCGGGCTGGTCCTCGCCAACGTCGTCCAGCCCGGCTCCGGGATGCACGTCGACCCGGCCACGCTCAACACCTCGGCGGTGGACGCGAAGACGGGCGGCGCCGCACTGCCCTCGACGACCGAGTTCATCGTCAACTCGCTCCCCACGAGCTTCATCGGCGCCTTCGCCGAGAACTCCCTCCTCCAAGTCCTCATCCTGGCCTGCCTGGTGGGCGCCGCGCTGCTCCACCTCGGAAACACGAAGGTGCCGCAGGTCCTGCCCGCGATCGAGCAGGCCCAGGAGATCATCTTCGCGATCGTCGGCTTCGTCATGCGGCTCGCCCCGCTCGCCGTGTTCGGCGCGATGGCCGTCCTGGTCGGCCAGTACGGGCTCGGCGTCATGAAGACCTACGCCAAGCTGATCATCCTCTGCTACGTCGCCGCTGCGCTCTTCCTCGCGCTGCTCTCCATCGCCCTGCGGCTGGTCACCGGGCTCAGCCTCTGGAAGTTCCTCCGCTACATCCGCGAGGAGATGCTCCTCGCGCTCGGCACCGCCTCCACCGAGTCCGTCATGCCGCGCGTGATGCAGAAGCTGCGCAAGGCCGGCGCCCGGGACGACGCGGTCGGCCTAGTGCTGCCCACCGGCTACTCCTTCAACCTCGACGGCGCCTCGCTCTACCTCTCCATCGGCACGCTGTTCATCGCCCAGGCCGTCGGCGTCGACCTCAGCCTCGGCCAGCAGATCACCGTCGTCCTGGTGCTCATGCTCACCAGCAAAGGCATGGCCGGCATTCCCGGTTCGGCCTTCCTCGCCCTGTCCGCGACCGCCTCTTCGCTGGGCGCGATCCCGGCCGGCGCGGTCGCCCTGCTCCTCGGCGTGGACCGAATCATGGACTCGATGCGCGTCGTCACCAACCTCCTCGGCAACTGCGTCGCCGTCTTCGCGGTCTCCCGCTGGGAGGGCGCCCTCGACATCGAGCGGGCCAAGAAGGTCCTCGACGGCGAGATCACGGACGTGGAGAACGATGTGGTGGAGGCAGACGGGGAGATCCCCGCGCAGCTCGTCAAGGAACCGGCCTCCGAGGCCGGTTGAGCCCTGTTGTGACGGGTCGCGGCTCCTGATCCACCGGATCGGTGGGGAGCTGCGGCCCGTTCTCCTATGCGTGGTCTATGAGGTCGGCCGGGTAGGGCTGGTCGAAGTCGGCCGACTGGCTTACCCGCTCCCAAGCCGCCGCCTGTGCGATCTGGTCGCGTGAATAGCTCTGCGCCATCTCGACGGCACCGGCTCCCAGGAGGAGATGGGAGGGGAGGTCCGGCTGCTTGACGATCCGGACCAGGATCTCCCCGGCGCGCTTCGGGTCGCCCGCGGCGACCACGGGACCGTCGAAGAGGCGGATCATCGCGCCGACGGTCTCGTCGTACTCCGGCGTCACATCCGGGATCTGCATCGACGAACCGGCCCAGTCGGTCGCGAAGCCGCCCGGTTCCACGACGAGGTACCTGATGCCGAACGGCGCGGTCTCGGCCGCGAGCACGCGCGTGAAGCCGTCGACCGCGAACTTGGCCGCCTGGTACGACCCGAGCCCGGGATTCCCCCCGACCCGGCCACCGATGGACGAGAACTGTACGACCGTGCCCGAGCCCTGCGCCTTGAGGAACGGGAGCGCCGCCGTCGAGACGTTGTAGACACCCCAGAAGTTCGTGTCGAACTGTCGGCGGAAGTCGTCCTCGGGGGTCGTCTCGACCGGGGAGAGGTTGGCGTACCCGGCGTTGTTGACGACCACGTCGATCCCACCGAAGCGGTCGACCCCCGCCTGTAGAGCGGCTGTTGCTGCCGCGCGGTCGGTGACGTCGAGCGCGACGGGGAGTACGCGGTCGCCGTACTTCTCCACGAGGTCGTCCAGCTGCTCAGGCTTGCGTGCCGTGGCGACGACCCGGTCGCCGGCCTCCAGGGCCGCGACGGTGAGGTTGCGGCCGAAGCCGCGGGACGAACCGGTGATGAACCATGTCTGAGTCATGCGTCTAGCAAAACACTGTTTCGTTATTAGTGCAACCGGGTTGCGCTATGCTCTGGGTCATGAGCACGCCCGGTCCCCAACGCGCCCGTAGTGCGGCGGCCAAACAGCAGCGCGAGCGGGCGATCCTCGACGCCGCCAGATCCCTCGGCGCCGAACGCAGCGTGCGCGAGGTCACCCTCACGGACATCGCCGCCGCCGTCGGCATGCACAAGTCCGCGATGCTGCGGTACTTCGAGACCCGGGAGCAGATCTTCCTGGCGCTGACCGCCGAAGGCTGGGAGGACTGGTCGGCGGCGCTTCGGGTGCGGTTGGATGAGGTCGCCGACGGGGATTCCGACGCGGTCGCCGCCGTCATCGCGCAGACGCTCGTCGAGCGGCCGTTCTTCTGCGATCTGCTGGCTCAGGCGCCGTTGAACCTGGAACGCAACGTCTCGCTCGACTCGGTGTACGAGTTCAAGACGGTCGTACTCGGCGTAGTCGCTTCGGTGGCAGCCGAGTTGTGCCGGATGCTCGCCATCACCGAGCGCTCGGCCATCGATGTGATCGCCACGGCGACGAGCATGGCCGGGGCGCTGTTGCAGATGGCCGCCCCCGGTACCCGCCTCCGAACGCTCTACGAAACCCGCCCCGAGTTGGCGCACGCGCTGGTCGACGTCGAACCCCAACTGACCCGCATCCTGGCCGCGTTGCTGATAGGGCTGCGCGCTACTGCGACGCCAACACCGCCTTCCGCAAAGGTGTGAGTTGAAGCCGAGCCGGCCTGAGTTGAAGCGCGTAGGCCACGGCTCACGGCCTCGGTGACTGGCGCCGCGTACTGGCGAAACGGCTGCGATAGTGCGTCGGCGTCGTGTCCAAGTGGCGGGCGAAGGCGCGGCGGAGGGTCTCGTCGGTGCCGAGCCCGCTGTGGTACGCCGCGGAGGTGACGCTGTGGCCTTCGAGGAGGAGGTGCTGGGCACGGTCGAGGCGGACCCGTTCGACCCAACGGGCGGGCGTGGTACCGAGTTCGGTGCGGAAGAGCCGCGTCAGGTGGCGGGGACTGACGGCCACGGCCGCCGCCATGGCGGGCAGGCTGTGGTCGCCGGCCGGATCGGCCAGCACGGACGCGATCAGCGACCGTAGCGGATCGGTACGAGGTGGTCGGGTCGCGGTGGCGGCGGAGAACTGCGACTGCCCGCCCGGGCGTTGCATGAAGACGACCAGCTCGCGCGCGATGTCCCTGGCCACGTCCGCTCCGTGGTCGTCCTCGACGAGGGCGAGCGCGAGATCGATCCCGGCGCTGATGCCCGCCGAGGTGACGAAGCGTCCGTCGCGGATGTGGATGGCGTCCGGCTCGACGCGCACGAGAGGGTAGCGGCGGGCCAGTGTCTCGGCGTGCCGCCAGTGGGTCGTGGCCGACCGGCCGTCGAGCAGGCCGAGTTGGGCGAGGACGAAGGCACCCGTGCAGACGGACGTGACCCGGGCGACGTGGTCGGTGAGGGTACGCGTCGCGGTCAACAGCCCTTCCTCGGCGTCCTGTTGGGCCAGCCGGTCGCCCCCGGCGACGACGACCGTGTCGACCGGCCCGGCGTCGGTCGCGGGCACGGTACGGGTCAGCGTCAGCCCGTTGGACGCGGTCACGGTGCCGCCGTGGGGCGAGACCAGCACCAGCTCGTAGGGGTGGCCGAGCCGGCCCGACTGGTGCAGCACCTCGGCGGGGCCGCTGACGTCGAGCATGGTCACGCCGTCGAAGACGATGAATCCGACCCGGTGTGTCATGCCGGAAGCCACATCTCAAGCCACGTCTGAAGCCGTGTCCGAATCTGTGGTTTTCGTGGCTGTGAGGACATGGCCCCAGCGTACGCCGCTGACGATCCTGGAGTCATACGACATCGATGAACACGACGTCGAGTCGCACGACATCGAGGAGAGGGCAGAACGATGAGTGAAGTCATCGCAGGTGTGGAGATCCCGGACACCGTCCTGGTGCGGGAGGCGACCGAGCTGGTGCGCGAGGCGGCATCGCCGTTGCTGTTCGACCACTCCCGGCGGGTTTTCCTGTGGGGCGCCCTGCGCGGCCGGGCGCAGGGGCTCGCCTACGACCCCGAACTGCTCTATGTGGCCGCGATGTTCCATGATCTCGGGCTCACCGAGAAGTTCCGCCGCACCGACCAGCGCTTCGAGATCGACGGCGCCGACGAGGCCCGCCGGTTCGTGCACGCGCACGGCATCACCGGTGAGCCGGCCGACCGGGTCTGGGCGAGCATCGCCCTGCACACCACGCAGGAGATCCCGCTGCACATGGCGGCCGAGATCGCCCTGGTCAACCGGGGTGTGGGGCTGGACGTCGTGGGCATCGGCTACGACGCCGTCTCCGACGAGCAGCGCGCGGCCGTCGTGGCGGCACACCCCCGCCCGGACTTCAAGAACGGGATCCTCGCCGCCTTCACCGAGGGCATCAAGGACCGCCCCGAGACCACCTTCGGCAACATCAAGGCGGACGTGCTGGAGCACTTCGTGCCCGGTTTCGTGCGCGGCGACTTCGTCGAGCGCATCAAGGCCTCGAACTGGCCGGAGTGACGCGAACCCGGTCGCCGGCGGGAGCCTCGGCGCGGGTCAGAGGGTCAGAGGGTCAGAGGGTCGGCGGGTCAGCGGGTCAGCCGGTCAGCAGGAACGCCCGCGCCCATGTCCCTCGTGTACTCCATGCCCCTCGTGCGCAGCATGGGCGTCATGCCCCTCGTGCGCCCCAGGCGCCCCATCCACCAACGTGTCCAGCAACGCCCGCAGCACCTCACGCTCCACATCCGTGAGCGGCGCCAGGATCTCGTCCGCCGCCCCTCGCCGCGCGCCCCGCAGCTCGCTCAGCGCCTTACGGCCGTCGTCCGTGATCTCGATCCGGATCACTCGCCGGTTGGACGGATCGGGCGCCCGCCGCACCTTGCCGCTCGCCTCCAGCCCGTCGACCAGCGTCGTCACGGCGCGCGGCACTACTTCGAGGCGCTCGGCGAGGTCGGCCATGCGCGGCGGGGCGTCGAAGTGCGCGAGGGTGCGCAGCAGCCGGGACTGGGCTGGGGTGATGCCGAGGTCGCGCTGCTCCAGATGGCGCTTCTGGATGCGGTGCACCCGGCGCGTGAGCCGCAGCAGCTGCTCCGCGAGCAGGCCGTCGGAATCGGGGGTGGTCATACGGGAACAATATCAGGACCTGGTTCATTGTGAGTATAGGTAACAATGAGCTATGCTCCACCAAGCCTCATCGCTCCACGAGTTCTGAGCGCTTGACCAGTCCTGATCGCCTCACCATCCGTAGGAGACCATGCCCCGCGACGACATCAACTGGACACCGTCCCCCGGCACCTCGACCGACCAGCCTCGGCAGGTGCGCCGCATCCTCAAGCTCTTCAAGCCCTACCGCGCCCGACTCGCGGTCGTCGGGCTCCTGGTCGGCGCCGCGTCCCTGGTCACGGTGGCGACCCCGTTCCTGCTGAAGGCGACGCTCGACACCGCCATCCCGCAGGGCCGCACCGGCCTGCTGAGCCTGCTCGCGCTCGGCATGATCCTGAGCGCCGTCCTGACCAGCATCTTCGGCGTACTGCAGACCCTGATCTCCACGACGGTCGGCCAGCGCGTCATGCACGACCTGCGCACAGCGGTCTACGGCCGGCTGCAGCGCATGTCGCTCGCCTTCTTCACCCGGACCCGCACCGGCGAGGTCCAGTCCCGCATAGCCAACGACATCGGCGGCATGCAGGCCACCGTCACCTCCACGGCCACCTCCCTGGTCTCGAACCTCACCAGCGTGGTCGCCACGATCATCGCGATGATCGCCCTGGACTGGCGGCTGACCGTCGTCTCGCTGCTGCTGCTCCCGGTCTTCGTGTGGATCAGCCGCCGCGTCGGCAATGAGCGCAAGAAGATCGCCACCCAGCGTCAGAGGCAGATGGCCGAGATGGCCGCCACGGTCACCGAGTCGCTGTCCGTCAGCGGCATCCTGCTCGGCCGCACCATGGGCCGCTCCGACTCGCTGACCCAGTCCTTCTCCGACGAGTCCGAGGGCCTGGTCGACCTCGAAGTCAGGTCGAACATGGCCGGGCGCTGGCGCATGGCCGTCATCTCGATCGTCATGGCCGCGATGCCCGCCGTCATCTACTGGACCGCCGGCATGACCCTCCACCTGGGTGGCCCGGACGCCTCGATCGGCACCATCGTCGCCTTCGTCTCGCTCCAGCAGGGCCTGTTCCGCCCGGCCGTCAGCCTGCTGTCGACCGGCGTCCAGATCCAGACCTCGCTGGCGCTCTTCGCGCGCATCTTCGAGTACCTCGACCTGCCGATCGACATCACCGAGCGCGAGAACCCCGTCCACCTCGACACCATCAAGGGCGAAGTCCGTTTCGAGGACGTCGAGTTCCACTACGACGACAAGAGCGGCCCGATCCTCGACGGGATCGACATCACCGTCCCCGCAGGCAACAGCCTCGCGATCGTCGGCCCGACCGGCGCCGGAAAGTCGACCCTCGGCTATCTCGTGCCCCGGCTCTACGACGTGACGGGCGGCCGGGTCACCCTCGACGGGGTCGACGTCCGCGACCTGGACTTCGACACGCTCGCGCGTGCCGTCGGCGTCGTCTCCCAGGAGACGTACCTCTTCCATGCCTCGGTCGCCGAGAACCTCCGCTTCGCCAAGCCGGACGCCACCGACGAGGAGCTGTACACGGCTGCACGCGCGGCCCAGATCCACGAGCACCTGGCGGGCCTGCCCGACGGGTACGACACGGTCGTCGGCGAGCGCGGCCACCGGTTCTCCGGAGGCGAGAAGCAGCGCCTGGCCATCGCCCGCACCATCCTGCGCGACCCGCCGGTCCTCATCCTGGACGAGGCGACCAGCGCGCTGGACAACCGCACCGAAGCCGCCGTCCAGGACGCCATCGACGCCCTGTCGGCCAACCGCACCACGCTCACCATCGCCCACCGGCTGTCCACCATCCGCAGCGCCGACCAGATAGTGGTCCTCGACTCCGGGCACGTCGCGGAGCGGGGCACGCACGAAGAACTGCTCGATCAGGACGGGCGGTACGCGGCCCTCGTACGCCGGGATGCCCAACTGGAACCGACAAGCTGAAGATATGCCGGGTTTGTGACGATATGCGGGTTACCGTGCCCGCATGCAGATGAACACTCCGCCACGGAGCACGATTCGACTGACCCGCAGGGGCCGGGTCGCCCTCATCGCGACGGGGGCCGTCGTGGCCGGCACCGCCGTGGCGGTGCCGCTGCTGAGCCACGAGAGTGAGGGGGGCGCTCGACCCACGTCCCTGGTGATCCCGGAGGGCTGGCGCTCGGGCCAGATCTACGAAGCCGTGGACAAGGTTCTCGCGCTGCCGGTCGGGACCTCCAAGAAGTCGATCGCGAAAGCCGGCCTGAAGCTGCCGAACGACGCGGAGGGCAACCCGGAGGGTTATCTCTTCCCGGCGACGTATCCGCTGAAGGAGAAGGCGACGCCCGCGTCGCTGCTGTCGTTCATGGTCAACACCGCGAACCAGAAGTTCAACGGCGCCCCGGTCGCCGCCGGCGCGCAGCGCAACGCGATGAACGTCTATCAGGCGGTGACCATCGCGAGCATCGTGCAGGCCGAGGCGGCGTCCAAGGCCGACATGGGGAAGGTGGCCCGGGTCATCTTCAACCGGCTGGAGCGCGGTATGCCGCTGCAGATGGACTCCACCATCAACTACGCGCTGAACCGTGCCACGTTGAAGACCACCAGCAGCGACACCCGGCTCGACAGTCCCTACAACTCCTACCAGCGCATGGGCCTGCCGCCCACCCCGATCGACAACCCGGGCGAGGACGCGATGCGCGCCGCGATCAACCCGCCCCCGGGCGACTGGCTGTACTTCGTCACGGTCAAGCCCGGCGACACCCGCTTCGCGGCAACCTACGAGGAACACCAGCGCAACGTCGCCGAGTTCAACGCGGCCCAGAAGAACAGCGCCCAGCCCACCAAGTGACCCGCCGGGACGACATCAGGCGGCGGCGACCGGCTCCCCGGCCAACAGCCGCCTGATGTCCCGCACAGCCGCCCGCCCCGCGCGATTCGCGCCGATCGTGCTCGCCGACGGGCCGTAGCCGACGAGATGGACACGCGGATCTGCGACCGCCCGCGTCCCCTCGACACGGATACCGCCACCCGGCTCGCGCAGCTTCAACGGCGCCAGATGGTCGATCGCGGCCCGGAACCCGGTCGCCCACAGAATGACATCGGCGTCCACATGCCGGCCGTCGTCCCAGTCCACCCCGTCGGGTGTGATCCGGTCGAACATCGGCTGCCGGTCCAGCACCCCGTCCGCGATCGCCTGCCGGATCGCGTCGTTCAGCGGCAGCCCGGTCACCGAGACGACACTCTTCGGCGGCAGGCCCTGCCGCACCCGCTCCTCCACCAGCGCCACGGCCGCCCGGCCCACGTCCTCGCTGAAGGGCCCCTCACGGAACACCGGCGGACGCCGGGTCACCCATGTCGTGGCGGCCGCGTACGGGGCGAGCTCCATCAGATGCTGGGTGCCGGACGCGCCCCCGCCCACCACGACCACCCGCAGCCCGGCGAACTCCTCGGGCCCCGGGTACTGCGCGGTGTGCAACTGCCGCCCCCGGAACGTCTCTTGACCCGGATAGCGCGGCCAGAACGGCCGGTCCCAGGTGCCGGTCGCGTTGATCACCGCCCGTGTCGACCACGTACCGTCCGACGTCTCGACGAGCAGCCGCCCGTCCACGCCCTCCCGCACGGCCTTCACGTCCACCGGCCGCCGCACCCGCAGATCGAAGTCGCGCTCGTAGGCGGCGAAGTACTCTGCGATCACCTCGGCGGACGGCCGGGCCGGATCGGCGTCCGTGAGTTCCATACCCGGCAGCGCGTGCATCCCGTGCACCTTGCCGTACGTCAACGACGGCCACCGGAACTGCCAGGCGCCACCCGGCGCGGGCGCGTGATCCAGCACCACGAAGTCGCGCTCCGGCTCGAAACCGGTGCGCCGCAGGTGATAGGCGCCGGCCAGTCCTGCCTGCCCGGCGCCTATGACGACCACGTCGACCTCACGCGTGTTGTTCACGTTCGTACGAACAGCGCCGGGGCCGTGGATCTTCCCGGCCGCTCAGCGCCCGCCGCTCACGAGCAACGGCAAGCCGACCTTCGTCCTCCCCTCGACCAGTCCACGCGCCGCCAGCTCGGAAATCACGCCCTCGCCGAACCAGTACGCCTCCTCCAGATGCGGATACCCGGAGAGCACGAAGTGCTCGACGCCCAGCGAGTGGTACTCCTCGATGAGATCGGCGACCTCGGCATGGCTGCCGACGAGCGCGGTGCCCGCGCCGCCCCGGACGAGACCGACGCCCGCCCACAGGTTCGGGTGGATCTCCAACTCGGCGCGCGAACCGCCGTGCAGCGCCAGCATCCGCCGCTGGCCCACCGACTCGCTGCGCCCGAGGGCCGCCTGCGCGGCCGCGATCGTGTCCGCGTCGAGGTCGTCGAGCAGCCGGTTCGCGGTCGCCCACGCCTCGGCCGACGAGTCCCGCGAGATGGTGTGCAGCCGCACCCCGAACCGCACGTCCCGCCCCTCCCGCTCGGCCAGTCCGCGAATCCAGTCGATCTTCTCCTTGACCTGCGCCGGCGGTTCTCCCCAGGTGAGATACACGTCCGCATGCCGGGCGGCGACCGGCCCGGCCGCCGCCGACGACCCACCGAAGAACACCTGCGGCACCGGATCGGGCGGCAGCGCGGTCAGCCCGCCCTCTACCTGGTAGTGGACACCGTCGAAGTCGTACGGCTCTCCCCGCCACACCCCTCGTACGACCGACAGGAACTCGTCCGTACGGGCATACCGCTGGTCGTGGCCGAGATGGTCGCCGAACCGCCGCTGCTCGGCCGAGTCGCCACCGGTGACGACATTGAGCAACAGCCGCCCCCGCGTGACCCGTTGATAGGTCGCCGCCATCTGCGCGGCCAGCGTCGGCGAGATCACCCCCGGGCGGAACGCCACCAGGAACTTCAGCCGTTCGGTGTGCTGCGCGAGCGCGACCGTCGTCAGCCAGGCGTCCTCGCACCATGTGCCGGTCGGCGTCAGGACCGCCTCGAAGCCCAACTGCTCGGCGGCCTTGGCGATTTGGGCGAGGTACTCGATGTCCGGCGGACGCACCCCGCGGACCGCGCCCGCGCGGTTGGGCCCGTAGGCGTGCCGGTCGACGAGCGTGCGACCGTCGCCGCCGGTCGGCAGGAACCAGTGCAGACGCACGCTCATGTCACGAACCTCCCGTGGTACGCGGAGTGGAGGTGGAGGCCGGCAAATTGCCGTTGTAGCGCGTGTCCACGAAGTCGGCGAAGTCCACCTTCCGCGGGATCAGCTTGAGTTGGGTGAAGGCGTCGGCGATCTGCTGCTCGGAGGCGATGAGCGGTTTGTCGACCGCGACCGAGACGCGGGTGGAGTTGGTCCGCTTCACGGACGCCAGCGCCACCTCGTACGGCAGCCCGGTGTCCTTCGCCCACACCTTCGCCCAGTCCTCCTGATGCGCGAACACCCATGTCTGGGCGCGGCGCAGCCGGTCCAGGTAGTCCTTGATGGCGGCGGACTTCTTCTTGTCCGCCAGCGCGCCGGGCGCCGCCACCTGGAAGGTGAGCCCGTTGGTCACGCCCTGGCCGGTGGTGAGGACGCGGCCCTTCTTGGTCTGGAGGATCTGCGAGGTGTACGGGTCCCACACCGCCCACGCGTCGACCTTGCCGGAGGTGAACGCGGCCAGGGCGTCGGCCGGTTGGAGGTACTTCACCTTGACGTCGCCGATGGTGAGCCCGGCCGCCTTGAGGGAGGCGACCAGCTGGAAGTGCGCGGACGAACCCTGCGCCACGGCGATGGACTTGCCCTTGAGCTGCTGCGGTTCGCTGAGCTTCGAGTCCTTCGGCACGAGGATGGCGTCGCCCTCGGACGTGCCGTGCCAGGCGGCCACCACCTTGATCTTCGAGTCGGCGCCCGCCGCGAACACCGGCGGGGTGTTGCCGACACCGCCGATGTCGACGGCCTTGGCGTTGACGGCTTCCAGGAGGGGCGGGCCGGAGGTGAACGTGGACCACTTGATCTTGTAGTCCAGGTGCTTGAGTTCACCGGCGGCTCGCAGCACCGCCTCCGAACCGCCTTTCTGGTCACCGACGTTGAGCGTGAGGGAGCCCTTGCCGTCGGTGCCCGTCGAGGTCTCGGCGGCCGAGTTCCCGCCGCAGGCGGTGAGCAGGAGGGCGAGGGGGAGCAGCAGGGCGGCGGGGACGAGGCTTCGTCGCATGGGGGTTCCGTTCTCGGTAACTGGTGTGGTGCGTGGGGGAGTTCAGGCGGCTTCGGCGGCGGTGTCGACGCCGAGGCGTTCCAGGAGTCCGGCACGCAGTTCGGCGAACCGGGGGTCGGTGATGTCGCGCGGCCGGTCCAGGTCGATGCGCTGCTCGTGCGCGATGACACCCTCGTCCATCACCAGGACCCGGTCCGCGAGCAGCACGGCCTCCTCGACGTCATGCGTCACCAACAGGACGGCACAGCCCCGCCGTTGCCACAGCTCACCCACCAACCGCTGGGCCTTGATCCGGGTGAGCGCGTCGAGCGCGCCGAACGGCTCGTCGAGCAGCAGCAGATCCGGCTCGCGCACCAGCGCACGGGCCAGCGAGGCCCGCTGCGCCTCACCGCCGGACAGCGTCTTGGGCCACGCGTCGGAGTGATCCCCGAGCCCGACCTCCGCCAACGCCTTCTCCGCTACGGCCCGTTCGGGCTTCCCGGGCAGCCCGAGCAGGACGTTGCGCCACACCTTCTTCCACGGCATCAGGCGAGGCGCCTGGAACGCGACGGCCTTGCGGCGCGGCACGAGGACGGTGCCCTCGATGTCCCGGTCGAGCCCGGCGAGGATGCGCAGCAACGTGGACTTGCCGCAGCCGCTGCGGCCGAGCAGCGCCACGAACTCGCCCTGCCGCACGTCGAGTTGAAGCTTGTCGATGACGGCACGGCCGTCGAAGGAACGGGTCAGCCCCTCGACACGTACCGCCTGCGTGGTCACCGGCGATGGGGTCGCCGGTTCGGTAGTCACCGGCCCGTGAACGTCGGTCGCCATTGCAGCAGCAGCCTTTCGAGAGTGCGGACGAGGAAGTCGGCCAGCAGGCCGAGGAAGGCGTAGACGATCAGACAGACCACGATCACGTCGGTCTGCAGGAAGTCCCGTGCCTGCACCATGAGGAAGCCGATGCCGGCGTCCGCGTTGATCTGCTCGGCGAAGACGAGGGCCAGCCAGGCGATGCCGAGGGAGTAGCGCAGCCCGGTCATCGCGTTGGGCAGCGCACCCGGCAGCACCACATGCCGGACGAGCCCCCAGCGGGACAGCCCGAGCGACTCCCCGGCCTCGATCAACTGGCTGTCCACGCCCCGGATTCCGGCGTAGACGTTGAGATAGAGCGGGAAGGTCACGCCGAGCGTGATGATGGCGACCTTCGGGGCCTCGCCGATGCCGAACCAGATGATGAACAGCGGGATCAGTCCGACGAAGGGCACGGTCCGCAGCATCTGCACGGGGGCGTCGACCAGGTCCTCGCCGATCCTGAACAGACCGGAGACGAGGGCGAGTCCGGTGCCGATGACGGTGCCGAGGAGCAGCCCGATGGCGACCCGCTGGAGCGAGGTGGCCATGGCCGAGGTCAGTGAACCGCTGTCGATCAGATCCCAGCCGACCTGGGCGATGCGTCCGGGGGAGGCGAGTACGTCGGAGGTCAACACCCCTGTGCTGCTGAGGAGTTGCCACAGTGCGAGCAGTACGAGCGGGCCGGTGGTGCGGCGCAGCCAGCGGGGGACGCGGGTGCGGCGAGAGGAGGTGGGGACGAGGGGGACGAGATCGAGGGAGGAGTGATCGTCCGTGTCGGTCTTCTTGGCGTCGGATATCAGAGAGATATCCGGCTCGGAAGAGTCGGGCGGGGCGTGGCTGATGCTCATGGGTGCTCCACGGGTGGGGGAGAGCGTCCGGTGAGGAGGGGGGTACGCCTCAACGCCGCCGTGCCACGACGGTGTGCACGGGCACGGCGGAGTGCGGGAGAAGGAGGGGTGAGGCGGAAGAAGGCGTCAGCAGCCGCGGCGACACGCGGCGGAGGCCACCCGCAGCAGGTCGATGTGACCGCGCGTGGTGAGCAGAACTGAACGCAACATGCGGCCGAAAATAGGTCAGATGGCGTGGCACGGTCAACGGTGTCTCGCGGACTGGACCCCTCGTATCACGGGCTGGGCGACCGATCGGGCGTGGAGCCCGACGGATGGGTCAGGATGGGAGGCATGTCAGCTGCCTTCACCACCCGTGTCCTGAACGTCGCCACCGGTTCCAGGGAGCGGGTCATGGACCTGACCCGCGACTGCGAGGCCTTCCTGCGGGAGGCGGCGGCCGGCCGTGACGGCCTCCTTAACATCTTCGTCCCCCACGCCACCGCGGGCGTCGCGATCCTGGAGACGGGCGCCGGCAGTGACGACGACCTCCTCGCCGCCCTGCACACCCTCCTCCCGGCCGACGACCGCTGGCAGCACCGCCACGGCAGCCCCGGGCACGGCCGTGACCATGTCCTCCCGGCCTTCGTACCGCCGCATGCGACGTTGCCGGTGGTGGGCGGGCGGCTGGAGTTGGGGACGTGGCAGTCGGTGTGTCTCGTCGACACGAACAGGGATAACCCGAACAGGCACGTTCGGTTGTCGTTCCTCGGTTGAGGGCCGGGGTGTGACGACCTGTCCGGTGGACGTTCCGCCGCGGGGATGGCGCGCCCCCGCGGGCCTGTAAGCCCTCGTTCAGTGGGCGGCGTTGGTGGCGAGGATGGCCTTGGCGATCTCCTCGGGGTGGGTGAGCAGGCCCTCGTGGGTCCCGGGCACGGCGATGGGCGTCAGGCCGGCGCGCCGGGCGAAGACTTCGCCCGGGTGCGGCGGTGCGTGGTCCTCGTCGCCGAGCAGGTAGTGCAGCGGGATGCCGAGGGTTGTCACGGCAGGCCCTTCGGCCGGGTCGAGGAAGTAGTCCCCGGGCATGGGCGTCAGGAGGTCGGCGACCAGCCGCTGAACCTCGGGTGCGGCATCCTGCATGAAGATGTGCTGGACGAACTCAAGGGTGGGTGCGATGGACCGGGTCGGCGAGGAGTCGATCAGGCCGCGGAGCATGGCTTCGGCTTCGGCCGGATTGTCGTCGACGAGGGACCGTCCCGTCACCGGGATCTGGGCGCCGTAGTACACGATGCCGGCAAGCCTGTCCCCGAGCTGACCGGCCGCGCCGTTGACCGGGTATCCGCCCCAGCTGTGTGCGACCAGGACCACGTCCCGCAGATCGCGGTCGACAACGAATCGGACGATGTGATCGACCGCGGCGCTCAGGCGGCGATCACGCGGATCGTCGCCGTCGCCCAGACCCGGCAGGGTCAGGGTGGCTGCCTGGTGGCCGGCGGCCCGCAGACGTTGTGCGACGGGTGCCCATGACCAGCCACCGTGCCACGCCCCCGGGATCATCACATACGTAGTCATGCGTCATTCCTTGGTATTTGGGTATTTCGGACGCCAAGTCCGACGAGTTTCGCAACGCCAGCACCGAGCACGACCTCCCAGGGCAGGTCGTCACCGAGATCACAACTGCCCCGCCTAGACTGGGAAGATGATCGACGACCGGGGCGCTGAAGATCGGGCGGGCGCCATCGAGGTGGGTGTATTGGCCGCGGCCGAACGGCTGTTGGCCGAGGGCGCCTCGTTCTCCGTCCTGTCGATGCAGCGCATCGCGGATGAAGCCGGCGTCGCCAGGTCCACGCTGTACCTGTACTTCAAGGAAAAGAGCGCGCTGCTGATTCGTCTGGCCAGTGGTCTCAAGAGCGGCTCGTACCAGCTGATGAGCAGCTGGTCGCCGGACGAACCGGACGCGCTCAACCTTCTGGGCGACACCCTCGGAGAGGTGATCGGCTACTACCGGCAGCGGCGCCATGTCCTGCGCGCCATGCTGGAACTGGCGGGCCGTGACTCAACAGTGGGCCGGCTCTGGGCCGACGAGCTAGATCCCTTCCAGGAGCTGTGCCAGCGCTGGATCAGGCAGGCGCAAGCGAAGGGGCAGACAGCCGCCGGCGTCGACCCGGCCACCGCCAGCCAGGTCATCGTGCACGGTGGCTTCCGGGTGATCGCGCATCAGGCTCTGACGGGCGATCCCGATCGCGACGCGACAGTGGCTCGCGAGCTGGCCGCCAACCAGTGGTACGGAGCCTTCCGCCGTCCAGGCTGAACCCGCGAGAAGCCGCAACACCCCGTCAGGCGGAGCGACGACGCGGCACGCACCGCGAGCCGGCGCTTCGGCTGTCATGGCCTTGGCGGCAAGCGTGTGTCAGGGCCGCAGGGCCGCAGGGCCTCAGCGGCAGGGGCGGGAACTCATGCTCCTGCCAGAGCCGGCGCGAGTTCTCCTCGGGGTAACTTCAGCGCGGAGTGCAGCCGTTGGCTCTGCTGGATCGGGATCTGGTCGTCCGCGTCGCCGTGCCCGGTGGTGTAGCCAGGGCCGGAGTTGGAGGTGGAGTCGGAGTCGGTGGCATGGGCGATCGCGGGGTTGGCGACCACGCCGAGACCGGTCGCCGCCACGGCCGGTGTGGTGACGAGGCCTCTCATGCGGTGTCGTAGACGCGATGTCGGAGCAACGAGCATGGGTGGACTCCTTTGTCCTCTGTCTTGTCCTCAGTCACGGAACTTCTTGCATCGAGGTCGTCGCTGTGGAAGAGGTCGCCACGGTGGAAGTGGAGAGCTCTTCTCCGTAGGTGTTGACGTTTTTTTACGATGGCGACAAGAGCGCGATGCGAGATGGTGCCGCCGGAACCGGGCCGCACCGGATGACGTCGAGGCCAGTGACACCGCTGATGCAGACGCCGACTCGCTTGTCGGTTGCGGGAGTTGTGAAGTCCGGTGGGTGATGCTGGAGGCTTCCGCACAGTGGTTCGGGCAGGCGTCGCCCCGCACGTCTGCCTCAGGGCACTCCATGCAAGGGAAGATCGTTGCAGCAATCCTCGCGTAGAAGATCACCCCGGAAGGTGCTGGCCGGAATCCTGGCCGGCGGCGCCGTGGCCGCAGGCTGTTTCGCCGTTCTGCCGTCGACGGCGCAGGCCGCCCAGACCCCGGGCGCCGACCGGCAGTCCTCCTTCACCGACGCGGCCGAGGAGTTCGGCGTACCGCTGCCCGTGCTCCTGGCCGTGTCGTACCAGGAGTCGCAGTGGGACGACCACGACGGGCACTACAACACCTCGGGCGGATACGGCCCGATGAATCTGACGGACGTCACCGCCGCCATGGTGTCCGGGGGTGCGGCGGGCGCCGCAGGCCGGGGCGACCTCGCCGAGCTGACGTCGGACCCGGCCCTGCACACCCTCGACGCGGCGGCCGACCTCACCGGCACTCCGGCGACGAAGCTGCGCACCGACGACCGTGAGAACATCCGGGCCGGTGCCGCCCTACTCGCCTCGTACCAGCGGGAGTTGACGGGTAAGGGCTCCGCCGATCCGGCCGACTGGTACGGCGCGGTGGCCAAGTACAGCCAGTCGTCGGACAAGAAGGCCGCGCAGCTCTTCGCCGACCGCGTCTTCAAGACCGTGTCCTCGGGCGCCTCGCGGACCACCGTCGACGGACAGCACGTCAGCCTCGCGGCGCAGCGAGCGGTCCACCCCGAGACGCGGCAGTTGTCCGAGCTGAAGCTGAAGGCCGCCGCGACGGCCACCGACACGGAGTGCTCCGCCACGGTGGACTGCACCTTCCTCGCCGCGGCCGCCTCCAACGGGCAGGTGGCGGGCCGGCCGGGCGACGGCGTGCAGATCAAGTACATCGTCCTGCACGACACCGAGTCGTCCTACGACGCCGCGATCAAGACCTTCCAGACGGCGGGTTCCGGCGACTCGGCGCACTACGTCATGCGGGCCTCGGACGCGGCCGTCACGCAGATGACCCACACCAAGGACATCGCGTTCCACGCCGGCAACTACTGGTTCAACATGCACTCGATCGGCATCGAGCACGAGGGCTACGCCGCGCACGGTGCCACCTGGTACTCGCAGGCGCAGTACCGGGCGACGGCCGATCTGGTGAAGTACCTCGCCGCGAAGTACGACATCCCGCTCGACCGCGAGCACATCATCGGCCACGACAACGTGCCCGGCCCGCAGGACAGTTACGTGCGGGGCATGCACTGGGACCCCGGCCCCTACTGGGACTGGACGGCATTCATGAACATGGTCGCCCCGTCGAGGGCGGCCCTCGCGCAGAGCGCCGCCCGGCACGCCCCGAGGGTGGGTTCGGCGGTCACCATCAGCCCGAAGTTCGCGGCCAACCAGCAGACCGTCCAGGTCTGCCCGGCCGACGACCCCACAGGCGCCACCACCGCGTGCACCGACAGCACCGCGCCCTCCAACTTCCTTCCCGTGCGCACCGCTCCGAGTGCGGACGCGCCCCTGTTCGCCGACCCGGCCATCCACCCCGGCGCGAGCGCGGGCACCGACTCGATCCACGACTGGGGCAGCACCGTCCAGGCAGGCCAGCAGTTCGTGGTCGCCGGCGTCGACGGCGACTGGACCGCCATCTGGTTCAGCGGCGCGAAGGTGTGGTTCCACAACCCCGGTGGCGTCAACACCTGTGCCGCGCCCGGCGCCAGGGTCCTCCACTCCGGAGACCAGGCCGCGACCCTCTACGGCTCCGGCTACCCGCAGGCGTCGGAGTACCCGTCGGGCCTGTCCCCGTCCACGCAGAAGCCCCTGACCGTCTACGGCTTCCCGGCGGGCCAGGCCTACGTGGCCACCCAACCCCCGGTCAGCGCCGACGACTTCTTCGTCTCGGGCGACACCTACGTCACCGGCGCGGCCAAGTACTACACCATCCAGTACAACCACCGAGTCGTCCTGGTCGACGCCTCACAGGTCTCCTGAACCGTCCGGTGCGGGCGGCACACCTACGTCCTGCCCGCACCGGTGGAGGCTTTTCGCCAGGGCGCTCTGCAAGGATCTCCCCATGAGCGACAACCCCCTGCGCCAAGTCACCGTCGACCGCACCGCCCCCGGCCGCTTCACCGCGACCAACGCCCGCGGCGGCACGATCGACTTCGGTACCGCCGTCGGTGGTGCCACCGATTTCACCCCGGTCGAGCTGCTGCTCGCCGCGATCGGGGGCTGCACCGCCGCCGACGTCGACGTGGCCACCACCCGGCACGCGGAGCCGGACGGGTTCACCGTCACGGTGACCGGCAACAAGGTCAGCGACGACCTCGGCAACCGGATGACCGACCTGGCGGTCACCTTCGCCGTGACCTTCCCGGAGGGGGAGGCCGGGGACCGGGCCCGCGCGATCCTGCCCCGGGCGGTCACCGTCTCCCACGACCGGCTGTGCACGGTCAGCCGTACCGTCGAGACCGGCACGCCCGTCACCGTGACGATCAAGGACGTCTGACCCTCTCGTCCCCTGTGGAGTTCTCTGTCGGGTTCTCTGCGAGCAGGTGACAAGGGTGCCGTCGCGAGCTGCGTTCTTGTGAGCACCGCCTGATCCCGGGGGTCCGACCGTCCTACGGTCCGGCCATGAAGACGAGTCGCAGCAGAGGAAGTTCGTGGCGCGGTGCCACGAGCCGAGGACGTACGTGGCGCGGTGCCGCGCTGGCGGTGCTGTTGACCGCCGGCGCGCTCACCGCCGCCGCTCCGCAGGCCCAGGGAGACGGTGCGCGCACCGAGATCCCGGTGGCGTCGACGCATCCCGCCGACGGTGTGGCCGAGTCGGTGGTGCGGGTGAAAGTGCCGTTGCCGCAGTCGTTCGGCGCCCGTCCGACGGCGTGCGACTGGCTGTCGTATCTGCGCTACCGTGCCGCCGACGGGCCGAGCGCGTCGGCCGACGCCGACCGGATCCTCGTGGCGCAGCCGGGCATCCTGGAGGGGGCCGGAGCGTTCGACAGCGTCGCCCGCGACACGGTCGCCCAAGCAGCCGCGCAGGGACGGCACATCGAGTTCTGGGCCCTGGACCGGCGCTCCAACTGCCTTGAGGATCCGACCGGTATCGCCTCCGGCGACCAGCACACAGCCGTCGACTACTACTACCGGGGCAAGGCCGTCGGCGGCCGGACCTTCGCCGGGTTCGTCGGCAACGACCAGCTCGGCTGGATGGCCAGGCTCGGCATCGAACAGACCGTGCGCGACGAATACGACCTGCTCGTGGCCGAGTTGCCCGACCAGGGGCTGCGCAAGCGCAAGGTGCTGTGCGGCGGGCACTCGCTCGGCGGTGTCATCACCGGGTACTTCGCGGCGGCCGACTTCGACGGCAACCCCGCGACCACGGCGGACGCCGGGCAGAACCAGTGCGCCGGGTACTTCGCCCTCGACACGACGATCTCCACCTCACTGGCGGACCTGAGCGGCAGCATCCCGGACGACACCAACCTGCCTGATATCGGGCTCGGTTACGGCGTCGTACAGGCCGGGCTCGACAGCGGGATCCTGTCCCGCTCACTGTCCGCGCCCGTGCTGCTCAACCCCGAGACGATGACCCTGCTCGCCATCGCGGGCCTGGGCGCCGTACAGGACCCGAGCGGCGAGGCGGACCTGCCGTCCTACCTCCCCTCCAACGTCAACATCGAGGCCACGAACCGCTTCCTGTTCTCCAAGGACGCCGCCACGTTTCTCACCGGCTCGCCCGCCGTGAAGGACTTCCGGCTCACCAACGACGCGGTGCTCGGGTCCTTGATGGACGACAACTCCGTGCCGCTGGCCTTCCTGCAGAGCAGCGTCGGCTTCTTCGACGGCGGGCCGATCGTCGACAAGAACTTCCCTGCCGCCAACGGGAGTTCGGACCAGTCGCAGTTGTTCGGCGTCGAGTACAAGGCGATTCCCGCACAGCCGCACGGGCCGCTCTACACCTGGCGCGATTACGACCGTGTCGGCGCCGCCGACGACCCCGGCTACCGGTCGGCCGACGGCACTCCGTTCACCGACGCCGGCAAGGAGGTCACCGACATCCACGAGCTGGCCCGCAGCATGGGGGAGCAGCCGTTGGACTTCACCGAGCAGTACTTCCCGACCAAGCTGGTCACCGACATCGAGCTGGCCACCTCACCGCAGGTGCGGCAACTCCTCGTGCACCCGGGCGGGTTGACCGCCAACCCGACGCTCACCGTCCTCGCGGGCGACGGACTGCTGGCCGGTCACATCCCGGCCGGCCTGCACCCCGTGATCGCCCCCGGCTACCAGCACCTCGACGTACTGACCGCGGCACCCGTCCAGAACGACGGCCACCCCGAGGTCGTCTCCAGCAGCCTCGCGGCGTTCGCCGCGTCACCCAAGCAGTCGCCCAAGTAGCCGTCCTCGTACGGCCGTTCGCGCACCGACAGGGCCCGGGAGGATCAACTCCCGGGCCCTGCCGTGTTGCTCGGGCTCTGCCGTGACGCTACGGCTCAGATCTTGCCCGCGGCGAACGTGGCCGCCGCGTCGGCGTCGGAGGTGTAGCCGAGGTGTGCCCCTACGTCGGTCCCGCCGTTCTGACAGATGGGGTCACCGTTGGCGCAGAAGTCGATGGTGCGGCTCTGGTACGTGCCGGTGACGCTCTTGCCGAGGGCCCGGATCGGGTTGCCGAACAGCAGCACGGCGGCGACTCTCGGCGCGAGCGCGGCGGGGATGGTCGCCACGATCGGGCTGCCGACCACCGCGCCGGCGCTGCTGATTCCTATGGAGTTGTCGACGACGTTCGCGCCCTGCGAATAGCCGACGAGAATGAAACGCTGATTGGGGCAGGCGGCAGCTTGCGCGTTGACGTGGTTCACCACATCGGCGTTTCCCGTCGCGGCGGACGTGAGGGAAAGGTCGGCGGGATAGTTCACCGCATAGCTGGAGAGACTCTTGCCCGTGATTTTCTTCTGGAGCGCGGAGAACACCGGGTCGCCGACGATCAGGCCGAGTGTGCCCGGCTCGAAGGTGCCGCGAGCCGCCACGACGTCGAGGTCAGAGCAGGTGGCGGCCGATGCGGTGGGTGCGGAGAGGGTGGTGAGCCCGGCCCCGCCGACCAGTGAGAGCGCGGCGAGGCACAATCGAATACGCATGGGGATCCTTTGAGGGTGGGGCGCGTGAAGCGCCTGTGGAAAGGACTGTCCCGAAGGTATTCGCGTTCCCGTTCCCGGTGTTATGGACGGGAATTCAGAAACTCTCTCTGTTTTTGTCGGCTCGTGAGTCGCGGTCACCTCGTGAGTCGCGGTCACCCTCCCGCAATGCCGCCGAACGCAGCGCGAGGATCAGGTCCAGCCGGGTGCCGGGGTCGTGCAGGGACGCGCCGAAGAGTTTCTCCAGCTGACGCAGGCGGTAGCGGACCGTCTGGGGGTGGATGTGGAGGCGGGCGGCGACATCGGGGACGTTGCTGCCGCTGAGCAGCCAGGCGAGCAACGTCTCGGCCAGTCGCGGGCGTTGGCCCTCGGAGGCGGCGTCGAGCGGCGCCAGGGCCCGTAACTCCAGCTGGGCGAGCAGCGGTTCGTCGCTGTGCAGCAGCAGCGTCGACAGATGGTCGGCGCACAGCACCACGCCCTGCCGGGGCAGCACCCCGCGCCCCATCAGCCCCAACGCCCGCGTGGCCCAGTGCAAGGACCGCGCGGCCTCGACGACCGGCACCGTAGGACCGATCGCCGCCGGACGGCCGCCCAGGCCGAGGACGAACGACCGCCCGCCGAACCGGCCGTAGCCCTCCGGATCCGGCACCAGCACGCGCGGCGGCCGTGACTCCATGTCCGCCAGCGCGCCCGGCATCGCCGGCGGCCGGTCCTCCGCACGCGGGTCCGCGGGGCCCGCCAGCGCGATGACGGCGACCTGCGAGGGCACCCGCCACCGCGCCCCGTGCGCCAGGTCCTGCAACGCCTCCGGGGCCACCGGCCCCTCGCCCAGCAGCAGATCGAGAAGCCGCCCGCGCCGCCGCTCCACCTCGTCCGTGCTGCGCGACTGCGCCTCCGCGTACCCGGCGGCGGCAGCCTCCGCGACCTCGTGCACGGTCCGGAACGCCAGCTCTCCCAGCGCGGACACCACCGCCGAATCCAGGCCGAGTTCCTCCGCCGTACGGCCCATCAGCCGCCAGGCGTGCAGCCCGCCGACGCGGATCGCCGACTGCAGCGCGTCCAGGCTGCGGCCCTCCAGGGCCTCGCCGCGCCCGAGTTCCTCGTAGTACGCCGCCGCCATCGCGGCGTTCTGGCCGTGCGGGTCCGCGATGTGGTCGACGAACAGCGTGAGCGCCTGCACCACCCCGGACCTGAGGTTCTCGCGGTAGGTCCCGTCGGCCGGCCGCGCGTAGTCGGGGACCTGTCTGCGGACCACGTCCTCGACCTCGTCGCAGACGGCGGCGAGTTGGGCACGCAACAGCTCGGCCAGGTCGGGTGGAACCAGCGCGGTTCCGGGCTCGGTGGGTACTCCGCGCGGGGTGGGGACGGCCACGACGGACACTCCTTTCCCCCGGAGGCGGCTCGCCCACGGACTGTTGCCCGTGAGGCGAGGGGGACGTCCCGTGTTGGACGGTCGTCCCCTGCGCTCCGTTCCGTGCCCCGGCTGCACCGACATCACTCCGGCAGCCCCAGCGCACCGGCGAGCATCGGCCACGAGGTGGTGAACTCCCCTTTCCAGTAGGCCCAGCTGTGACCTCCTCCCGAGTAGAAGTGCGTGGTGACCGGAACGCCGAGCAGCGCGAGAACGCCGGTGAAACTGTGCGCGGAGGGCCACAGCAGACTCTCCAACGCCTCGGGCAGCCAGTCGCCCGAACCCCCGGCCACACCACTGCCGTTGGACACGTACAAGGGTGTCCCGCGCAGTCCGCCGGCCCGGGCGCGCGGGTTGAAGGCCTGCCAAGTCAGCGCGTCCAGAAGGGGGTTGCCCCAGAGGGAGCGGGGCGCCAGACTCTCGCGGGCGACGATGGCGTCCACCAGCGAGGGCACCCCGGGGGCCGTGGTGTCGAGGATGCCGCTGTAGGACGCGGCGGCGGTGAACGCGCCCGGGTGACGGGCCGCGTGCGCCATCGCGCCATAGCCGCCCGTGGACACCCCGGCGACGGCACGCACACCGGACGCCCGGTAGTCGCGGGCCAACAGCGCCGGAACCTCCTGGAGTTGGAAGGTCTCGTAGTCGGGACCGCCGCGCCAGGTGCTGGGGATGCCGGTGGGACCCGCGTCCGGCATCGCCACGATCAGGTCCCTGCCCTCGGTGAACGCCTCGATGTCCGTCTCCCGGGTCCACGACGTGTAGTCGTCGTGCGCCCCGTGCAGCAGATACAGCACGGGATACGTCCGTCCGGGCTGCGCGTCGAAGTCCGACGGCAGGATCACCCGCACCGGCGCGCTGCGGCCGAGCGCCGGCGACGACACGGACACGTCGAACGTGCGCGCCGAGATCTGCGTCGCGGCCCGGGCCCGTCCTACGGCGGTCGTGGCACCGAACAGAACGGCCAGTCCCGTGGCTGCAGTTGCCCTCGTGACGGCGCGTCGGGATATCCCGTGGGGGTGGTGGTGCGGCATGGCGGCTCCTCAGGCTGGTTCGGCGGGTCCCTCCGGCGAGGCGAGCACCCGCCGCAGATGGGCGGCGATCTCGTCGACGTACGGCGGGTCGAGCAGCGACAGGTGATGCCCCGTCACCGGGACGACCGCCAGACGCGGGCACACCTCGTCCCAGCCGAGCGCGTCGTCGTCCCGTTCGTACGCCGGGTCACGCACGGTGTGCGGGGCCGGTTCGGTGGCCCGGTACAGCAGCACCCGCCCCTCGTACCGGCCCGGCTGGTGCGCCTCGCCGATCCGCAGGTCCAGGTAGGAGGCACGCTGGTGCTCCAGCGCGGCGGGCGGCACCTTCACGGCTCCGCGCAGGGTGCGCAGCACGAGGTCGATGCGCTCGTGGTCGTCGTCCATCGCCACGAGTTCGTCGTAGGGCAGGGGGAGTTGGACCCCGTAGGTGTCGGCGATGTGCTGGGCGAAGCCCGTGAGGTGCGCGCGGACGCGGTCGGCGGGTGCGCGGTCGGGCTGGGGGAGGGGGCGTACGGAGTCGATGAGTACGACGAGCTCGACGTCCCGCCCGGCGGCGGCGAGTCGGCGTGCCGTCTCCTGCGCCACGAAACCGCCGAAGGACCAACCACCCAGCAGATACGGTCCGTTGGGGTGGACGGCGGTGATCGCCTCGGCGTAGCGGCGGGCCTTCTCCGACACGGTGCGGGCGTCCTCGATCCGGTCCAGACCGTGCACCGGCCGGTCGTCGTCGCTCAGGTGTCGGGCGAGTGCGCGGTAGACGTCGGTGGTTCCGCCGGCGGCGTGGAAGAGGAAGAACGGGGCACGCGTGCCGCCTCTGTGGAGCACGCGGACGGGATTCGGGTCGTCGTTCAACTGCCTTATCCGGTCGACCACTTCGGCGACCGTGGTGGCGTCGAACAGGTCGCGCAGGTGGAGTTCGACACCGAAGTCGCGTTCCAGGGCGGTGCGGATGCGGACGGCCATGAGGGAGTCGAGGCCGAGGTCGGTCAGTGGTGTGGTGGGGGTGATGCGGGCCGTGGGGTGGCCGGTGACGGTGGCGATGTGGTGGCTGAGGCGGGCGACCATCGAGTCTTCCGGGGCCGGGGTCGGGGCAGGCTCGGCCCAGCGGTGTGCGGTGGGCGCCGCAACGGGAGTTCGGCCGTCGGTCCACCAGTACCGGACGTGCCGCCAGCGCGGTGCCGGGAGGTCGATGACGCGGCCGTCCGGCAGCGGGAGGTCCAGTCCCGCCGCGTACAAGGCGCCCAACTCCGAGAGGAACGCGGCGGATCCGTCCGCGTCGCGGCGCAGCGTGCCGACGGTGAGGGCGCCGGGCACGTTGTCGGTGATGGACCGGACGAGGACCGGATGCGGCGAGATCTCCACGAAGGCGGTGTGCCCGTCCGCCGCAGCGGCGGCGAGCGCACGGTCCAGCCGTACCGGCCGACGCAGGTTGGCGGCCCAGTGACCGGCGTCGAACTCGCAGGCGCCGCGCGGGTCGTCGAGGACGGTGGAGTAGACGGGGATGCGTGGTGGCCGACCCGTGACGTCCGCGAGGGCCTCGGTCAGTTCCGGCAACAGCGGGTCCACCTGCGGTGAGTGTCCGGCGCCGACGACCCGCATGGCCCGGGCGGCACGCCCTCGCTCCTCCAGCCGGCGTACCAGCCGGGCGACCGCCATCTCGTCACCGGTGACGACCTTCTGCCGGGGTGAGGAGTGCACGGCGACCTGAACACCTGGGAAATCCCGCTCCAGGGAAGGCAGTTCACCATCATCCACGTCGACGACGGCCATCGCGCCGCCCTGCAGTCCACCGAGCAGCCGAGCCCGTACGGCGACGACCCGGGCCGCGTCCGCCACGTCCAGCGCGCCCGCGCAGACGGCGGCGGCCACCTCTCCCAGGGAGTGACCGATCACGGCGACCGGTTCGACGCCGTAGGACCGCCACAGCTCGGCGAGCGCCAACTGGACGCCGAAAAGGACGGGTTGAGCGACATCCAGCCGGTCGAGATCCCCGGCGGAGGCCAGGTGCTCATGGAGGGAGAAGCCGAACACGTCGGAGAGCTGTGCGTCGAGCTTCTCCACCGCGGCGGCGAAAGCCGGTTCCTCCAGGAGCAGTTGGCGCCCCATGCCGGCCCACTGGCTGCCGTACCCGGAGAACACCCATACCGGACCCCGCCCTACGAGATCACGGTCCCCGGTCATCACCCGCGCGTCCCGGCTGCCGCCCTGCGCCAACGCGCCCAGCGCATCGGCCAGTTCGCCCCCGTCGTGCGCGACGACCGCAGCGCGTACGGGTCCACGCCCGACCCGTCCCGCGAGCGTGCGCGCCACATCGGCGGGGCGGGCGGCGCTCCCTTCGGGCGTACGGAGCCACGCGGTGAGACGGGACGCGGTGTCGCGGACCCGCTCGGTGTCGACGTCGGAGAGGAGGTGGAGGCGGGCGGCGGGCGCTTCTACTGAGGGGACGGCGGGATCAGTGCCCCGGAGGACGGCGAGCTCGTCGACCGGGAGGACCGCTGGCCGCCATTCCTCCAGTACGGCATGGGCGTTGGTGCCGCCGAACCCGAAGCCCGAAATGCCGGCGGTGGCCGTGCCGCTGTAGCGGGGCCATGGTTCGGGCTCGGTGACGACGCGCAGCCGTGCGTCGTCGAGGGTGGTGCCGTGCAGCGACGGTGGGACGAGGTCGTGGTGGAGGGCGAGGACCGTCTTCACCAGGCCGGTGATGCCGGCCGCGGATTCCAGGTGACCGAGGTTCCCCTTCACCGAGCCGAGCAGCAACGGCTGTTCGGGGTCACGGCCCGCGCCCAGCACCGCGCCGAGCGCGCCCGCTTCGATCGGGTCGCCGAGCGGAGTGCCGGTGCCGTGTGCCTCTACGTGGTCGACGTGGGCCGGGGCGAGTCCGGCCCGTGCGTACGCGGTGCTCAACAGGGCTTGCTGGGCAGCGGGGTTGGGGGCGAGCAGGCCGTTGGAGCGGCCGTCGGAGTTGACGGCGGTGGCGCGGATGACCGCGAGGACACGGTCGCCGTCCCGTTCCGCGTCGGACAGCCGCTTCAGCAGTACCGCCGCGCAGCCCTCACCGCGTCCGATGCCGTCGGCTGCCGTAGAAAAGGGCTTGCAGCGGCCGTCCGGGGCGAGGGCGCCCGCTCGTTGGAAGGCGACGCCGACGACGGGGGAGAGGAGGACGTTGACTCCGGCGGCGATCGCGGTGTCGGTCTCGCCGGTGCGGAGGCTGACGCAGGCCTGGTGCACGGCGACGAGGGAGGACGAACAGGCCGTGTCCACGGCCATGTTGGGCCCGCGGGTGTCCAGCACGTACGCCAGTCGGCCCGCCGTGACGCTGAGCGCCGCGCCCGCCGGGGCCCACGGGTCGACGGCGTTCGCGTCGGCGCCGGTGAGCTGTCCGTACTCCGGGGCCGAGACGCCGACGTAGATGCCGGTGGCCGTACCCGCCAGGGCGGTGGCGGGGACGGCGGCGTGGTCGAGGGTCTCGCGGACGACCTCCAGGAGGATGCGCTGCTGGGGGTCCATCACCGCGGCCTCGCGCGGGGTGATCCGGAAGAAGTCGGCGTCGAACCCGGCGATGTTGTCCAAGTAGCCGCCGTACAACGGTGTTTCGGGGGGTGGGAACGCCGTGAAGTCGGCCCATCTGTCCTCGGGGACACGGCCGATCGCGTCGACGCCGTCGATCAGCAGGTGCCAGTAGTCGGCCGGTCCGCGCACCCCGCCCGGCAGTCGGCAGCCGACCCCGATGACCGCCACGGGCTCGCCCGGGGCCAAGGCAACAGGGGCCTCCTGCGCGGCAATTCGCGTGGCCGTACCGCACACCCGCTCCACCAGCGCGTCCACGGTCGGCGCCTCCCACAGCAGGGTCGCCGGCAACTCGTGGCCCGTCAGCGAGGACAACTCGCCCGCCAGTACGACCGCGTCCCGTGAGGACATGCCGAGGTCGGCCAGGGGGCGGTCCAACGGCGCGTCGTCGACAGGGGTGTTGTTCCACTCGGCGACCCGGTCCGCGATCCGGCGGCGCAGCAGCGTTCTCGTGTCGGCGGCCGTCATACCGCGGTCTCCGCCGCGTAGGCGCCCTCCAGATAGCGGGTGCGGGTCAGGGCCCGGGACACCTTGCCGCTGGAGGTGCGGGGCACGGTGCCCGGTGCGACGAGGACGACGTCGGCGAGCCGCAACCCGTGCCGGGCGGAGACGGCCGCGCGTACGGCACGCGTCAGGGCCGGTACGTCGATGTCGGCGAGACTGGTCGTACGCGCGTGCTCGACGACGACCACCACCCGCTCGCCCGCGCCGCCCGGCACCCCGAACGCGGCGAGCCGGTCGCGTCGTACGGCGTGATGCGCGTCCTGGGCGGTGGCCTCCACGTCCTGCGGGTAGTGGTTGCGGCCGTCGACGACGATGAGGTCCTTGAGGCGGCCGGTGACGATCAACTGCCCCTCCAGCACGGTCCCGAGGTCACCGGTGCGCAGCCAACCGCCCGGCGCGTCCTCGCCGAGCGTGGCGCCGAAGACGCGTTTGCTCTGCGCCGAGTTGTTCCAGTAGCCGCGCCCCACATTGGGACCCTGCACCCAGATCTCCCCGACCTCCCCCTCGGCCAGCACGGCATGGGCGACCGGATCGACGATCCGCACCCGCTGCCCAACCGGCGTTCCGCAACCCGCCAGCAGCACGGCTCGCGGGTCCTCGGGCCGCGCGGGCAGGGCCTTCCCGGCGGCGAGGGCATCACGGTCGAGGGCGAAGCGGCCGAGCGGGCGGCCGGGCCGGGCGGCGCTGACGAAGACGGTGGCCTCGGCGAGCCCGTACGACGGACAGTGGACCTCCGCCGCGAGCCCCTGGGCGGCGAACGCGGCGTGGAAACGGTCGGCGGTGCCGGGCCGGACGGGTTCGCTGCCGTTGATCAGCGCGGCGATCCCGTCCAGCCGCAGCCCCTCCTTCTGCGCCCCGGTGACGGCGGAGGCGCAGTAGTCGTAGGCGAAGTTGGGCGCGGCACTGAGCGCCTGCGGATGCGTGGCCAACAGCCTTAGCCAGCGCGCCGGTTCGTGCAGGAACGCGGACGGGTCCATGAGCACCGACAGCAGGCCCCGGACGACCGGGGCCGCGACGCTCAGTACCAGCCCCATGTCGTGGTAGAGCGGCAGCCAGCCCACGCAGGTCATCGGGTGCGCGTCGGCGCCGTAAGCGGCAAGCGCCTGGCGGGCGTTGGCGACGACGTTCGCGTGGGTGATCTCCACGCCGGCCGGAGCGCGGGTGGAGCCGGAGGTGTACTGCAGATAGGCGGTCGCGCCCGAATCCGGCTCGGGTGCCTGCCAGTTGAAGGCGGCGGAGTCCGGGACCCGGTCCGCCGCGAGGACCGGAACGTGGGCACGCTCGCAGAAGTCCGTCACCTCCGCCAGGACGCGGCCGGTGGTCACCACGACCGACGGGCGCGCGTCGCCCAACACCCCGACCAGCCGGTCGCCCTGCCCCGGCAGACCGGGCGGATACAGCGGTACGGCGACCAACCCGGCCGTCAGCGCCGCCAGGAAACCGGTGATGTAGTCCGTCCCCTGCGGGCACAACAGGGCGACCCGCGAACCGGGTTCGGCGTGCTCGGTGAGCCGGGCGGCCAGTGCGCGTACGCGCAGATCCAGCCGCTGCCAGGTCAGAGTGCGGTGTACGCCACGGGAGTTGGGGGCTGGATGGTCGACGAACGTGAACGCCCGGCAGTCCGGGGTCGTTTCGGCCCAGTGCCGCACGTACTCGGGCAGAGTCCGGTACGCGGGCGCGAGCGGGGGGCGGCGGCTGTCCATCGGGCGTGGCTCCTCACATCGCGGTACATCGCGGTGTCGGCTGACGAGGGTGAACGAGGTGAACAGGGCGGTCAGAGCGGGATGTTGCCGTGCCTGCGCTCCGGCATCGGGGCGCGCTTGCCGCGCAGTGCGCGCAGGGCGCGGCTGACGTGGGCGCGGGTGTCGCGCGGGGCGATCACGTCGTCGACGTACCCGCGCTCGGCGGCCGGGTACGGCGTCCCGTGCGTGGACTCGTACGCGGCGACCAGGTCGGCCCGCAGCGCCTCGGGGTCGGCGGCGGCGGCGAGTTCGCGCCGGTGCAGCACGCCCACGGCGCCCTCCGCGCCCATGACGGCGATACGCGCGGTGGGCCAGGCGAGGTTGAGGTCGGCGCCGAGGTGCTTGGAGCCCATCACGGCGTACCCGCCGCCGTACGCCTTGCGCACCACCACGGTGACCTTCGGGACAGTCGCCTCGGCGTACGCGTAGAGGAGTTTGGCGCCGCGCCGGATGATGCCGCCCCGCTCCTGGCGGACGCCGGAGAGGTACCCCGGGACATCGGCGAAGGTCAGCAGCGGGATGCCGAACGCGTCGCAGAACCGTACGAACCGCGCGGCCTTCTCGGAGGCGTCGATGTCGAGGACACCGGCCGAGTGCAGCGGCTGGTTGGCGACGACCCCGACACTGGCGCCCTCTACGCGGGCCAGGGCGCAGATGATGTTCGGCGCGAACAGCTCCTGCACATGCAGGAGTTCACCGTCGTCGACGACCGCGTGCAGGATGTCCCGCATGTCGTAGGCCTGGCCGAGCCGGTCGGGCACGACCTCGTCCAGCGGGGCCCCGGCGGCGACGGAACCGGGCGCGTACTCCGGTGGCCGCTCCAGGTTGTTGGCGGGAAGGTACGACAGCAGATCGCGTACGGTGTCGAGCGCGTCCCCCTCGTCGGCGGCCAGGAAGTGGGCGTTGCCGTTCACGGAGTTGCTGGTGCGGGCACCGCCCAGCTTCTCGGCGGTGGTGCGTTCGCCGGTGACCGCCTCGATGACGTCGGGGCCGGTGACGAACATGTGCGAGGCGCCGTCGACCATCACGGTGAAGTCGGTGATCGCGGGGGAGTACGCGGCGCCGCCCGCACACGGGCCCAGGACGACGGAGATCTGCGGGATCACCCCGGACGCCTTCACGTTGCGGCGCACCAACTCGGCGTAGAGAGCAAGGGAGTTGACGCCCTCCTGGATGCGGGCGCCGCCGGAGTCGTTGAGGCCGACGACCGGGCAGCCGGTCTTCAGGGCGAGCTCCATGAGGGCCACGGTCTTCTCGCCGAAGGCCTCGCCCATGCTGCCGCCGAAGACCGTGGAGTCCTGCGCGAACACACAGACCGGCCGCCCGTCGACCGTGCCGTACCCGGTCACGACCCCGTCGCCGTAAGGCCGTTGGGCACCGTCCCCGATCGCTCGGGCCCGTACGAAGCCACCGGTCTCCGCGAACGAGCCCGCGTCCAGCAGCCGTTCGATCCGCTCCCGCGCACCGAGAGCGCCGTGTCTTCTCGGCGCGGCCGTTACCCCTGCCTGTGCCCGACGGTGTTCCAGGTCGGCGATGCGTCCGGCGGTGCGGTCCGCCGTGTCTGTCACTGCCGTCAGGGATGTTGTCGCCTCTAGCGTCACAGCCACCTCCGAAGTGGTTCTCGAATATGGCAGCGATTCGGGAGCGGACCGAGGGATCGCCGTTCTGTTTGCGGGAGTTGAGTCCCGGGCGACGGAGGTTCGTCCTGAGGTGACAAGGGAGTGACGTTGTCGGGCACAGCGGATATGCGGCTGCGGTCCAGACCATTAGTGTGGGCATGTCACTGGCAACGTTTCCATTCCCTCTTACGTGCCCCCACCGATGTGACTACAGGAGGACCCCGGATGAGATCGTCGATGAGTTGGCCCTTGAACGCGGCGGCCGACGGAACCGAGAACCGCGTACTGCGCCCCCTGGCCCTCGTGTTGACCGCGCTCCTGCTCGGCGTCGCGGCACTCCTCGGCGTCCCGCAGCCCGCACAGGCCGCGGCGGGCACAGTGTCGGCGTACCCGGTCCCCTCCGTCTACCCGGCGTCCACCGACTACAAGTTGACCGTCAACGGAACGTCCGTGCCCGTCACCAAGTACACGGGCTACGACATCGCCCAACTCGCCCTCGGCACAGGCACCGCCACCATCTCCGTGACCAAGCTCAACAACACGGACATCGGCGCGTACAGCATCAGTCCGCAGAAGCTGGGCATCACGGGAACCGTCAACGGCCCGACCCTCACCTTCACCGTCCAGAACGACGAGTACCTGATCGTCAAGCTCGACGGCCGCCCCAACCTGGTCATCGCCGCCGACCCGGCCGAGACCAACCGCCCGGCGACGAGCGGCACCGGCATCTTCAACGTGCAGAGCGCGCCCTACTCGGCCCAGCCGAACACCGGCGCCTACACCACAACCGCCTTCCAGAACGCCCTCAACGACGCCGCCGCGTACGGCTCGGCGAACGGCACCCAGGGCATCGTGTACGTCCCGGCCGGCGTCTACACGCTGGGCAACCTCTACCTGCGCAGCGACCTCGCGTTCTACCTCGCCCCGGGCGCGGTGCTCCGCTACACCGGCGAGGCCGGCCACTATGTGGTGAACGGACACAAGACCTCGCAGGGCCGCGACCTCACGTGGTTCATCTCCACTCGGTACTCCTCGACGAACATCAAGATCTACGGCCGCGGCATCATCGACGGCAACGGCCAGGCCGCGCTCGCGCCCTCCAACCTCGGCGTGAACCTCCTCGCCCCGATCTACACGAGCGGCTTCACGGTCGACGGCATCACCTTCCGGGAGTCCAGCAGTTGGGCGGTCATCCCGCTGCGTTCCTCGGACATGACCTTCCGCAACATCAAGATGTTCAACAGGTTCGACATGGGCGAGAACGACGGCATCGACGTCATGGAGTCCACGAACGTCACCGTCGACCACGCGATCGGCATCGGCCTCGACGACCCGTTCAGCACCAAGACCTGGCCCGCCGGCGCCGACATCTACAACTCGGTCCCCGGCACCCCCCGCCCGCTGGACAACGTCACCTTCAACGACCTTGTCTCCTGGACCTATTGCTACGGCGTCAAGGTCGGCCAGGGCGTCTACGAGTCGCAGAACAAGGTCACCTTCCAGCACGTCGTCGTCTACGACGCGGCCGTGGGCATCGGCGTCCACCACAAGTACGGCACGGCGAGCGCGACGAACCTCAAGTTCGATGACATCGACATCGAGCGGCTCAGCTTCAGCAACGACGGCAACCGGACCTGGCTCGCCATGATGACCGGCAGCACGGCCGGCATCGGCCCGGTCACCGGCGTCACGATCTCCAACGTCCGGGTCCGCAACGCCGGCACGACCGCCGCGCGCGTCAACGGCCTTCCCGGCGCGCCCATTTCGGGCGTCGCCCTGAGCCACATCGTGATGCCCGGCAGCACGACCGGCGCGACCACCCTGAGCCAGGTCAACCTCACCAACCTCTCGGACTACGGCAGCCTGACCATCACTCCCTGAGGTCAGACCGGCAGGGGCGTCGCTCCCCAGGGTTCGGCCCAGTCGTAGACGAGGGTCTCCGGGCCGGACCGCCAGCGACGGGGTGCGGTGGTGGACAGCCAGTCGAGCGGCTCGACACCACCGGGTGTCCCGCCGTCCAGCGCGAGCCCGACGGCCGCCGCGAGGTCGGCGTCCGTACGGTCCGTGCGGGCGGCGGGATCCACCGACACGAACAGCGCCGTACCGGAGCGCGCCACCAGGTCCAGGAACTGCCGGTTGAGGTTCCAGTCGGTCTGCGGTGTGCAGGGCACGCAGTCCGCGTCCACGGTGAAGAACCTGTTGTGCTGGGCCAGTCGGAAGGCGAGCGTGTTCACGCCCATCCGCCGGGTCCGCTCCCAACTACGCCCCGAGGTGTCGTCACCGCACCGCTGCACCCGCACCAGCCCCGCGGCCAGATGCCCGACCGTGTTGCAGCCGATCACCACCGCGCCCCCGGCGGCCTCGGCGATCGTGCGGTACAGGCGGACCAGGATCTCGGCACTGGTACGGGACCGGTCGGCCAACGACCAGCCCGGCGAGGCGAGTTCGGCGGGGGAGTCGGAGGCGAAGCGGCCGAAGATGTCGTACGTCGAGAAGTCGTGCTTGATGAGTTGGTACCCCCAGCGCCGGAACCGGGTCACGTCCTCGGCGACCGTTTCGAGCGCCACGTCCAGCGAGGGATCGAGGGGGAAACCGGAATCCCTGAGCATGCCGGGCCGGACGGCGGTGGTCTCGGTCCTCGACAGCAGCGGACGGAACCACAGGCCGGGGCGGGCGCCGGTCTCCGTGATCCGGGCGGCCAGTTCCGCCATGTCGTCGAACACGCCCGGCAGTCCGGTGTCCCAGGGGCCGCCGGGCGCGGAGCCGCCGCCCTCGGTCCAGCCGTCGTCGATCACGCAGTACGGGCGCACGGGATGCCCGTCGGCGTACTCCACGACCGTCCGCGCGTCCCGCAGCACCGCGTCGGGGCCGAAGTCGCGGCCGTAGGCGTAGTACCAGTTGTTGCAGCCCACGACGGGACCGGTGGCGGGGAGCGGGTCCGGGCTCATGGCGGCGCAGAGCGCCTCGTGCGCGGTGAACGGGGTCGGGCTCGCGGCGGTCACCACCGTGGCCACGTCCAGCTCGCGCTCGCCGAGCAGCACGGGCAGACCGCCGCTCCGGACGTCCGCCCAGAGGGCGATACCGCCCTCGTCGACCGTCCAGGAGCAGAGGGCACCGGCTCGGGTCCGCACTCCCCACCCGGTAGTTGGGCCCCCGAACGCCCCACCGGTGATCAGCACATACCAGGGCAGCGCGCGATCCGGTTGCAGCGTCCGCCACTGAAGGTCGCCGTAGCCACGCTCCCAGGCGTCCCCGAGAATCCGCGCGTCCTCGGGCGCGTCGAGCCGCCAGCGCAACACGATCCGCGACAGGCCCTCGGCACCCGCGCGGGCGCGCACCCGTAGACCATCGGCCGTGCGCTCGGCGCTGACCTGGGCGCCGCGCACCGTCCAGACGCCCTCGGTGACCCCGACCGCCGCATACGGCCGGGTGTCGTCGGCCATGACATGGACGGAGTCGGGCAGACACGGCACGGCGGGCTCCTCGGGGGCGGGACGACGGCGGGTCGGACGCGGGGGTCGTATCGGGAACGGGCCGTGGGGCAACGGGAGTTCGCTGTGCCGCAGGTGTTGGTTCGGTTGGGTGCGGCGGTGTCGATGCCGGCGGCGGGGTCTCGGTGGTCGGTGTGCGGTCGAGGTGGGAACGGGAGGCGTGGGCGCGGGAGTCTGTTGTGCCGTAGGTGTTGGTTCGATGGGGCGCGGTGGCGCCGACGCCGGTGGCCTTCTCGGTGGGCGGCGCGACGGTGGGTCCGGAACGGTCCTTGCCGCAGGGGGAGTTCGCCGCCCGGGACGTGCTCTTTGCACGGGCGCAGCGTCCGACGGTCGGTCTCGGCGGCCGGTGCAGGGCCGCGGCCGGAACAGGCCTTGCGGCAAAGGGAGTTCGCCGCCCAGGGTGCGCTTCTTCGTGCGGGCGCGACAACCGGCCCCGACGGCAACGCCGACGCCCGACCACCGGCCCCGGAGGCGCCGCAGCGTCACGCCGGCCCGCCGCCCGCCCCCGACCCGCCGGGCAACGCCCGCGGATGCACCGGAAACAGATGCCGGACCCCCTCCCCGCACACCTCCAGGGCAAGCTCGCAGAACATCGCGTTCGCCCAGCCGAACCAGTCCCGGGTGAACCGGCCCGGTGCGTCGACGTGGAAACTCTCGTGCATCAGGCCGGTACCGGCGGTGGTGGCAGCCAGGGTGTCCAGGGCCCGAGCCGCCTCGTCCGTGCTGCCGGTCAGTCCTGCGGTGGCGATCGCCAGCGGCCAGATATGGCGGTCCGGCGTGTGCGTGCTGCCGATCCCGGACGCGTAACTCCCGCTGAAATAGGAAGGGTTCGCCTCGGAGAGCGCGAAGCGTCGGGTGGCCCGGTACAGCGGGTCCTCGGGCGCGCACCAGCCGCTCAGCGGGAGGCTCAGCAGACTCGGGAGGTTGGCGTCGTCGCAGAGCAGCGCCGCGCCGAGGCCGTCGACCTCGTAGGCGAGCACGGAGACGCCGTCGACCTCGGCCACCGCGTGCGTCAGGATTCCGGCGTCGATCTCGTCGGCCAACCGCCAGCACTCATGGGCGAGTTCGGTGTCGTCGAGGACCGCCGCCGCCAGTTCGGCCAGCCCGTGCAGGCTCGCCGAGGCCAGCGCGTTGGCCGGGACCAGATAGCCATGGGCGCACGCGTCGTCACTCGGCCGGAAGCCCGACCACGTCATCCCGGTCCGACCGACCGCCGCACCACGGCCGTTGAGGGGCAGACTGTCTCCGGCGAAGGGGCCGGACGGCCGGACGAACCGGTAGGGCGACCGCGCGTGGGACTGCTCCGCCCGCCACAGCCGTACGATCAGCCAGGCGGCGCGGTGGAACGCCTCGTCGAGATGGTCCTCGCGGCCGGTCGCCCGACGTAGCGCGTACGCGAGCTGCAACGGTGCGCAGAGGGAGTCGAGTTCGTACTTGCGCTCCCACACCCAGTCGCCCGGCGTCGGTCTATCGCAGGGTTCGCCGTGCGCGCCGGTGGGGCCGTCGTTGAAGGCGTTGGCGTACGGGTCGAGCAGAACGCAGCGGATCTGGCGGCGCGAGACCCCGACCAGGACGTCGCCTACCTCCGGGTCCGTGGCCACGGCGAGGTAGGGACGGACCTGCGCCGTGCTGTCCCGCAGCCACATCGCCGGGATGTCGCCGGTTTTCACGAAGACTTCTGACGATGCGTCCGATTCCCCGGTCGACAAACCACCCGGCAAGGCGTCCGACAGACCGCCCGACAACCCGCCCGACGAAGCCCCCCAACTCATCGACGTAGCCCACGTGTTGGTCAGGCACCGCTCGACGATGTCCCCCGCCCGACCACCCCGCAACTCGCCGGCCAGCCGCCGCCCAAGCGTGCTCAGCGACTCCGGAACTGCCCACACTGTTCCGGATGTTGATCCGGGAAACGTTACCATCGCGCCTCTTGACTCCCTCATGTGGCGTGCGCCACCGTGTGATCGCCAGGGAATGGAAACGTTACCTTGAGCGGGCCGACGACCACCAGACGGTCGGGTCCGCGCGATCCGAGTGATCGTCAACTCCTCGGAGGAAGAAGGTGAGCGCGTGTGACAGCCGCTCCGCACCAAGAGACGCGAACCGCCGTACCGCCCGTGGACAGGCCTCCCGGCCGGGGGAGTCCGGGCCGCCTCGGACGCCCCTGGCGACGACCACCCAAGAGGTCCTCGGACACCCTGGCCGCGTACGTGTTCCTGGCACCGGCGCTCATCGGCTTCACGGCGTTCGTCGTCTACCCGCTGTTCCGGTCCGCCTACTTCGCGCTGACCACCTACAACGGCCTCACGGACCCGAAGTTCGTCGGCCTCGACAACTTCCGCCGGATGTTCACCACCGACCCGTCCTTCTGGCCGTCGGTGCGCGCCACCCTGCTGCTCGTCGTGCTGTACGTGCCGCTGTCGCTGGCCATCGGACTGGCCCTGGCGGTGTTCTGCAACCAGCGGATGCGGGGCGTCGGCCTGCTGCGCACCCTGTGCTATCTGCCGGTCGTGCTGCCCGTGGTGGCCACGATCACGCTCTGGAAGTTCGTGTTCAACCCCCAAGTCGGCCTGGCCAACCAGGTGTTGAACTGGCTCCATCTGCCCACCAGCGAGTGGCTGTCCGGCGACAACTCCGCGATGCCGTCGATCGTGATCGTCATGCTGTGGAGCGTCGGCTCCACGATGATCATCTTCCTCGCCGCGCTCCAGGCGGTTCCCACCGAGCTGTACGAGGCGGCCAGGCTCGACGGAGCCGGTCCCCGCACGGTCTTCTTCCGGATCACCCTGCCGCTGATCAGCCCGATCATGGTCCTGCAGGTGGTCCTGCAGATGGTGACGGCCCTCCAGGCGTTCAACCAGCCGAAGATCCTCTCGCCGGACAACCAGGGCGGTCCCGGGTTCAGCACCAGGACGCTGATGCTGTCGATCTACGACAACGGCTTCCCCAAGCTCGGGCAGGTCTCCCAGTTCGGCTACGCCTCCGCCCAGGTGTGGGTGCTCTTCCTCGTCATCGTCGTCGTGATCGCCGCCACCGCCCGCTTCTCGTCGATTTGGACCTACAGTGACCACGTCTCCTGACGTCACCAGGGCGCCGACGACGGCGCCGCCGACAGCCCCGCCGGCGAAACCGCGCAGGGCCGTACGCAAAGCATCCTGGTACGCCGTCGCGCTGCTGATCAGCTCGGTGATGATCCTGCCCATCCTGTGGATGCTCACCGTCGCGCTGAAGGGCCCCTCGGCGGTTTTCGAGGTCCCGCCGAAGCTGCTGCCCCACGAGTTCCACTTCAAGAACTTCATCGACGGGCCGAAGGTCATCCACTTCCCGCGCCTGCTGCTCAACTCCGTTGTCATCACCGGTCTTTCGGTGATCGGCGGTGTGATGACCTCGATGATGGCGGGCTACGCCCTGGCCCGGCTGCGCTTCCCCGGCCGGAAGGTCTGGTTCTACGTCTTCGTCGGCAGCATGCTGCTGCCCCCGGTGATCGGCATCATCCCGCTGTTCCAGCTGTTCAAGGACATCGGCTGGTACGACACCTGGCTGCCGCTGATCGTCCCGGCCTTCCTCGGCGGCAATCCGCTCTTCATCTTCCTCGCCCGCCAGTACTTCCTGTCGATCCCGCACTCCATCGACGAGGCGGCCAAGGTCGACGGCGCGGGACACGTCCGGATCTTCTTCAGCGTGATGCTGCCGATCACCAAGCCGGCCTGGATAACGATGTCGATCCTGGCCTTCCAGATGTCCTGGAACGACTACCTCAACCCGCTCATCTACCTGTACTCGTCCCAGAAGTGGCCGCTGAGCGTGGGCATGGCCTCCTTCGTCACCCAGTTCGCAGGACAGACCCCGGACTGGAACCTCTTCATGGCCACCAACCTGCTCTACATGCTCCCGCCGCTCATCGTGTTCTTCGTCGCCCAGCGCTACTTCATCCAAGGTCTGAGCGCCCTGGGCACCGTCAACCAGCGCTGATCCGCATCCCGTCCCGACCCACCTACGAGCCGTATGCCAGCCAGGTATCAGGAGGCCACGATGAAACGATGGATCCGTTGCGCCGGAGCGTTGCTGTCGGCGGGGGGACTGCTCGCGACGGCGACGGCCTGCGGCGGCTCGTCCGGGAAACAGTCGGACGGCAAGGCCACGGTCACCCTCATGACCTGGGAGTCCGCCGCCACCAACAAGGCCATCGACCAGGCCCTGACCGGCTTCCACGACCCGAACATCACGGTCAAGCGCGTGGACACCCCCAACGGCAACTACAGCGACAAGCTCGCGGCCCTGACCCAGGCCAAGAAGCTGCCCGATTTGTTCTGGTGCGGCAACGACACCGAGCAGCAGTACACCAGCCAGGGCCTGCTCACCGACTGGTCCTCCCGGCTCTCCGACTCCAGCGACTTCGGCGCGAGCAGCTTCGTCTCGTCCACGATGAAGAACTGGAAGACCGCCGACGGTAAGATAGGCGGGGTTCCCTCGCTGCTGAACACCTACGGCATCTGGTACGACGTCGACGCCTTCAAGGCCGCCGGCATCACCGTGCCCGCCGCCGGCTGGACCTGGGACCAGATGTTCGACGCCGCCGCCCAACTGCACGCCAAGGGGGCCAAGTACGGACTGGTCGCCGACGCCCTGACCTCCACCGACGGCCCCTTCTCCCTCAGCACGTACGCGCTGTCAGCGGGTGGCAAGCCCTTCGCCGACAACGTGCACCAGCCCACGAAGACGACCATCGACGCGACGTACACCGAAGGCGTCAGCAAGGTCGTGGCGGGCATCAAGAGCGGTGCCATCGCACCTCCCGGCTACGACATCAGCAACCAGCAGGGTCTGTTCGCCGCCGGACAGATCCCGATGCTGTGGAGCGGCCAGTGGCTGGCCGCGGGCTTCCTCACCGACAAGCCGAAGATCAAGTACGGCTTCGCGCCCCTGCCCCAGGTGACCAAGCCCGCCACCCTGTACGACGCCGTGGGCATCTGCACCCCGTCGTACACCCAGAACGCGGACGCCACCTTCAAGGTTCTCAAGTACCTCGACTCCACGGTGTGGACCAAGGTGCTGCCCGACTCCCCGGTCGCGGCCCCGGCCTATCTCTCGGCCCAGAACGCCTACTTCGGCGCCCTGGACAAGGCCGGGCAGACGACCGTCGCGGCCACCGTCAAGGCGGGACTGAACACGCCGACCACCATCGGCGTGCGCTTCACCACCCAGTGGGCGAGTCAGTCGAACGACTTGATCACCGCCTACTGGCCGGACATCCTCAACGGCAAGAAGCCGCTCTCCGACCTCCAGACGATGACCGACAAGATCAACGATGTGATCAAGAACAACAGTTAGCGCCCCGGACCGAGCGGCGGGCCGGGACCCGATACGTATCCTGAGGGCGGTCCCGGCCCCCGGTACGCGATGGAAGGTTGGTCTTCAACTCACGTGAGCAGTCGTCCCCCGCACCGCGAGAACACCAGGCCCACGATGCGCGATGTCGCGGAGCGGGCCCAAGTCGCCGTCGTCACCGTCTCCCGCGTCGTCAACGGCATCGGCACGGTCCGCGAGGAGACGGCCGAGCGTGTGCACGCGGCGATCGCCGCCATCGGATACCAGCGCAACGAGATCGCGCGCTCCCTGCGCCCCGGCCAGAACTCCATGACCATCGGGCTGCTGCTGGGCGACCTCACCAACCCGTTCTACGCCTCCCTCGCCAAGGCGGCCGTCGAGGTCGCCAACGAGGCCGGTTACGCGGTCCTGTTGAGCACCGCCGACGAGGACCCCGAGGTCGAACGCCGGGCCGTGGGCGAGCTGATCGGCCGCCGGGTCGCCGGGCTCATCATCGTCCCCGACCAGGGCGACCACGCCTTCCTCAACGAGATCAACGGCCACGACCACGTGCCCATCGTCTTCGTCGACCGGCCGGCCACCGGCGCCGAGGCCGATGTCGTCCTGGTCGACAACGAGGACGGCGGACACAAGGCCACCCAGCACCTCGTCGACCAGGGCCACCGCCGCATCGCGATCCTCGTCGCGCCCTCGTACTACAGCACCGGCCGACGGCTGCGCGGCTACCGCAAGGCCCTGCGCCGCGGCGGCATCGAGCCCGACAACGACCTGGTCGTCACCCTGCGCCGAGGCACCACCGAGGAAGCCGAGGCCGCCACCCGCACCCTGCTCACCTCCGCGAACCCGCCCACCGCGGTCTTCTCCACCACGGGCTTCCTCACCGAGGGCGTCCTACGGGCCTGCCGTGACCTCCAAGTCTCCGTGGCGGTCGTGGGGTTCGACGATTTCAAGCTCGCCGACATGCTCCCCACCCCGGTCACCGTCGTCACCTCCGACACCGAGGAACTCGGCCGCCGGGCCGCCCACATCCTGCTGGACCGCATCGACGGCGACGACAGCCCCTCCCACCGCACCGTCCTCCCGGTGCAGCTGATCGCACGCGGCACCGGGGAGATCGGACGCCCGTAACGTCAGTACAGCGTCCGCCACTTGGCGCGGGGCCAGGCGAGCACGGCGTAGAGCTGCGCGAGCGCGGCCTGCTGGATCGCCTGGGTGCCGCCGGCCGAGTCGAAGTGCACGAGGCCGGTGGCGGGATCGCGCATCGTGTCCCAGACCTGGTCGGCGTAGGCGGCCATCGCCCGGTGGTAGGTGTCCTTCCCGGTCACCGACTCCAGGAGCAGCAGGTTCTTGAAGAAGATCGAGTTGAAGAACACGGGCTGACCGAACAGCCGCCCCTGCGTGACGTAGTAGGCGTACGCGGCCTCCGCGATCCGCTCGGCCCGGCGCAAGTAGGCGCGGTCGCGCGTGACTTGGTACAGCAGCACGGCGACGCCCACCGGCACGCCCTGGTTGTAGGACCAGAAGGTCTTCTCGACGGTCCCTTGCAGGTCAAGTTGGTCCCAGTACAGGCCACTTGGGCTCTGCAGATGCGCGTTCGTCCAGTCGTAGAAGCGTCTGGCCCAGTCCAGGTAGTCGGCCTCGCCGGTGATCTGGTGCAGGCGCAGGGCGAGTTGGGCGCCCGGCATGTTCGAGACGGTGTTGCGGTCGTGGCTCCAGTCGGCCTGCGTCCAGAAGACCCCGCCGGGTGCGGCGTGACCGCTGTCGGTGTCCCAACCCGACCCGACCAGGGCGAAGATCTCCTTCGCGCGGGCCAGCGCGGCGGTGTCCCCCGTCTGCAGATACCGCTGGACCTTTGCCAGGCCGACCCATTCGTTGTCGTCGTAGAACATGTCACCGCCCGAGCCGTACGGCGCGACCGGGTAGGAGGCGTAACCGGGCAGGTCGGTCGTCCCGCCGCTCGCGTTCCAGTGGTGCTCCTGCGCCGCCGCCCGTCGCGTCAGCTCCGGCTCGAACTCCGGGGCCACGACGGTGAGATCGAGCGCGGCGATGTGCACCTGGGAGAAGGGCCATTCGTACGAGTACGGGTTGTCGCCGGCCGCCGCCGGAATCTGTTCGCGGACCAGCCCGGAGCCGTCGGTCGCGTCGAAGTGTCTTCTCAGCGCGGCGTACGTGGCCTTGGCGCGGGACAACGCCCGTGCGGAGCTTGGTCGTTCGGCCGCGAAAGAGGGTGTGGCGGCCGTCGCCGTCAGGGCGGCGGCCAGGCCGGAGCCGATCATCACTCGCCGGGAGGGACGCGGGGACATGGAGGCCTCCAAGGGTGCGGGTGATGGAAACGTTGTCATCGACTCAAGAGGTCGTCAACGCCTCTGACGACACGGGCAGTTCACTCCCGGGGCATTTTGGTCCGGACCATTGACGATGAAGCTCCGCTGATGGAACCTTCACGATGGTTACGTTTCCAAAGGTGAGTTCGTCCGGCCCCACACGGCGAAGCAGGAGACATCGACATGACCGTTCCGTCACCCTTCAAGAGACGCCTGAGCGCCGCCCTCACGATGGTGCTGCTGCTGGCCCTCGTCCCGGCCCTGCTGGTGCTGCGCGCCGCGCCGCCCGCGCAGGCCCTCGACAACGGCCTCGCCAGGACGCCCCCGATGGGCTGGAACGACTGGAACGCCTTCGGCTGCAACGTGACGGAGCAACTCGTCGAGCAGACCGCCGACTACCTCGTCTCCTCCGGGCTGAAGGACGCCGGGTACCAGTACGTCAACATCGACGACTGCTGGATGACCTCGGCCCGCAACTCGGCGGGCCAACTGGTCCCGGACCCGGTCAAGTTCCCGAACGGCATCAGCGGCACCGCCTCCTACGTGCACAGCAAGGGCCTCAAGCTCGGCATCTACGAGAGCGCCGGCACCGCCACCTGCGCGGGCTACCCCGGCAGCCTCGGCCACGAGCAGACGGACGCCAACAGCTTCGCCGCGTGGGGCGTCGACTACCTCAAGTACGACAACTGCAACCACCAGAACGTGCCCGACCAGCAGCGCTACACGGCGATGCGCGACGCCCTCGCCAACACCGGCCGTCCGATCGTCTACAGCCTCTGCAACTGGGGCCTCGCCGACGTGTGGACCTGGGGTGCGGGCGTCGGCAACAGCTGGCGCACGACCGACGACATCAACGTCAACTTCTCGACCGTGGTGTCCATTTACAAGGCCAACGTCAAGCTCGCCGCGTACGCCAAGCCGGGCGCCTGGAACGACCCCGACATGCTGGAGGTCGGCAACGGCATGTCGTTCACCGAGGACCGCTCCCACTTCAGCCTCTGGTCGGAGATGGCCGCCCCGCTGATCGCCGGCACCGACCTGCGCAAGGCCTCCGCCGCCACGCTCTCCCTCTACGGCAACAAGGACGTCATCGCCGTGGACCAGGACTCGCTGGGCAAGCAGGGCACCGAGATCTCCAACTCGGGTGGCCTGCACGTACTTTCCAAGCCCCTCGCCAACGGTGATGTGTCGGTCGTGCTCTTCAACGAGAACTCCTCCGCCGCGACCATCACTACCTCCGCGACGGCGGCCGGGCTGCCCTCGGCGTCCTCGTACAAGCTCAACAACCTCTGGTCGCACGTCGTCAGCAGCACCGGCGGAAGCATCTCGGCGAGCGTCCCGGGCCACGGCTCGGTGATGTACCGGGTCTCCGTCGGCAGCGGCACCAGCGTCGGTACCACCCACCCGCTGATCGGTGCCTCCTCCAACCGCTGCCTCGACGCCTACAACGGCGAGACGACCCCCGGCACCAAGATCGAGATCTGGGACTGCGGCGGCGGCACCAACCAGGCCGTGACCATCACGGCCGCCGGTGAACTCCGGCTCTACGGCGGCACCCAGTGCCTGGACGCCTACAACAACCAGACCAGCAACGGCACGAAGGTGCAGCTCTACGGCTGCAACGACGGCGCCAACCAGAAGTGGAGCGTCAACGCCAACGGCACGATCACGGGCACCCAGTCGGGCCTCTGCCTCGATGTCACCGGAGGCGACCAGGCCGCAGGCAACGTCAACGGCACCGCGCTGGAACTCTGGAGCTGCAACGGCGGCGCCAACCAGCAGTGGCGCCTGGGCTGACCTCCCGCATTCCCCCCACCTCCATGGAGCCGGCATGACACCGACAGCAGTGCGCGCCCGTAGAACCGGAGCAGGCCTGATCGCCGCCCTCGCCCTTCTCGTGCCGGCCCTGGCCGGCACAGCGGTCGCCGACGCGCAGGCGAGCGTGTGCAACAAGTACTGCGACGCCCGCGACCCGGCCCTGTCCCCGGGAGACCGACAGCCGGTGACCGCCGGCATCTACTCCCGGAGCATCGCGCTGCACTTCGACGACACCGACGCGATGGGCTGGGCCTCCATCACCAACGGCAGCCCCGGCGACGAGGTCTGGCTCGACCGCTCCTTCGACGGCGGCCGCACCTGGACCTCCGGCAGCAAGCTCGGCGACACCACCACCCCTGCGGGGCAAGGCGGTTGGCGCACCCTGATGTACAACGTCGACGACTGGAACGCCCTCGGCGTCGGTGCCCTGCGCGCCTGCGGCAAGGCCGGTGACCGGGCCGAGATCGCCTGTACGGCGTGGGCCCGCACGACGTGGAACGCCGGCAGCCGCCCAACTGCCGCCGCCACCGCGCTGATGCAGTCGTACAACCTGGGCACGGGCCTGTTCGACACCACCGGCTGGTGGAACTCGGCCAACGCCCTGACCGCCCTCATCGACAACGCCCGCGTCACCGGAATGGGCAGCTACAAGTACGCGATCGCCAACACCTACGACCGCAACCTCTCCGCCCAGGGCGGCAACTTCACCAACGACTACATCGACGACACGGGCTGGTGGGGGCTGGCCTGGGTCGACGCGTACGACCTCACCGGTGACAGCCGTTACCTCAACACCGCCCGCGCGGACGCCGACTACATGGCACAGTACTGGGACTCCACCTGCGGTGGCGGCGTGTGGTGGAGCACGGCGAAGACCTACAAGAACGCCATCGCCAACTCCCTCTACCTGGAGCTGAACGCCGCCCTGCACAACCGCATCGCGGGCGACACGGCGTATCTCGGCCGGGCCAACGCCGAGTGGTCGTGGTTCAAGGGCACCGGCATGATCAACGGCTCGCATCTGGTCAACGACGGCATCAACCTGGCGACCTGCGGCAACAACGGCGACACGACGTGGTCCTACAACCAAGGCGTGCTGCTCGGCGGTCTGTCGGAGCTGTACCGGGCGACCGGGGACTCCGGTCTGCTCACCACCGGCCGTCAGATCGGGGACGCCTCGACCACGTCGACGGCCCTCAACTCCGGCGGAATCCTGCGGGAACCGTGCGAGACGAGCGGCTGCGGCGGTGACGGTCCGTCGTTCAAGGGCGCGTACATCCGAGGTCTCAGCGCCTTCAACTCCCGCTTGTCCGACCGCCCTTACACCTCCTACATCAAACGCCAGGCCGACAGCGCGTACGCGAACGACCGCAACTCCCTTGACGCGTACGGGTTGCACTGGGCCGGACCGCTGGACTCCACCGACGCGGCCCGGCAACAGAGCGCGCTCGACCTGATGAACGCGGCGAACTGACATATCGTCAGTTGCGAACACGGCCGCCGGGTCGGTCACCCCTCCCCGGTGAGGAGCCGTCGCGGATTGGCGATGCGAAAGGCGTAGGCCGCCGCCCCACCCAACCCGTACCCCGGGTGGCGGGGCGGCTCCGCGTAGGGGCGGTCCGAGCCCTGGACGACGGCATTCACGCCCAGCGCGCGCACGATCGCGTCGACGGCTGTCGGGCCGTAGGACGACGTCTCGACGAACACGCCCTGGTCGCCCTCCTGTTGCTGCCCGCCCCGGGCGGTCAGCCGCTCGCCGTGCAGCGGGGCGAGTCCGGCGAGCAGGGCGAAGCACACGCGGAGGCGTGGATGGCGGGGGCGGCCGAAGGCGCGGAAGGCGTACCAACCGGCGTGCATCTGCTGGACGTACGGGACCATCGCGGGCCACCAGGCGGGGCCCGCCGAGGAGCCCACCGCGGGCCCCGGGTGGACGAAGAGCGGGAGGTCGCGTTCTTCGAGGAGATCGAGGAGCGGGGCGCAGCGGGCGTAACCGGCCGCGTCGGCAAGGGAGTTGGCGGGGAGTTGGAGGCCGGCGAAGCCCCGGTCGAGGTCCTTGGCCGTCACCTCCGCGTCGATGTCCCGTACGCAGGCGGCGGCCCATGCCCCGAACGGCTCGGGCAGCGCTGCCGCGCCGTCGTGATACGCGTCGAGCAGGGGCCGTGCGGCGGCCTCGGGCAGCCACTCCACACCGATCGGGGCGGACAGCGAGACGAGAACCCGGTCGAGACCGTCGGCGGCGGCGAGTTCCGCGCGCCGGGCGATGTCGTGGTCGGCGGGCGGTATCTCGAAGGGCGGCTCACCGTCCAGGTACAGCGTCCAGCCGTCCAGGAACGGCGGTTCGCGGCGGGCGCGCAGAGCCGTCACCAGCGAAGGGGTCCACAGATGCTGGTGTACGTCGACGTTGGTCATGTCGCTTCTCCCGCCAAGGCGTTCAGTGTGCTGCGGACGTCGTCGGACCCCAGGATGTCGCGGCTCACCGTCTCCACGTCCACCCCGTGCGGCCGGTCGTCGTTCAGTGTGGGCACGAGCTTCCGGATCGCGCGGTGCAGGAACTCCGGCCCCCGCCCCAGCGCGGCCGGTGCCGCCAGATCCACCGCCTGCGCGGCCACCACCGCCTCCACGGCGAGCAGTTGACGCAGCCGGCCGAGCATCGTCGTCAACCGCCGTGCGCCGAGCGCCGCGTTGGTCGAGTCGTCCTCCACGGCATCCGCGCCCTGCCGGGGATCGACGCACACCGGCGCGGACAGCATCCGGATCTCGGCGACCAACGCCTGCGCAGTCTTGACCAGCGGCGCGAATCCCGAACGCTCCGGACCGTACGGCGAGAGGTTCGCGGGAAGGCCACTCACCGCCGGGTCGAGCAGCCGTCGCATACGTTCGGCGGAGACGGCCGCGGTCTGGGTCAGGGCCAGCGCGAGCGTGTCGAAGGCGAGGGCCAGGGCAGGGGTGTGGAAGTTCCCGGACGAGACGATGTCCCCTGCGCCGCCCGGCACTTCCGGGTCGTCGCCTGCGCTGGTCAGCACCACCGGATTGTCCCCGCATCCGTTCAGCTCCGGTGCCAGCGCCGCATCCGCGAACTCCAGCGCCGCGTACCCGGCGCCGTGCACCTGCGCGGCGCAGCGCAGGCTGACCGGGTCCTGGACCCGGCGGGCGTTGTGGGGGTCGGTCAGCTCGCCGCCGGTCAGCAGGGCGAGCAGTTCGGACGCCGCCCGGGACTGTCCGGGAGCGGGGCGCAGGGCCAGTACCCGCGCGTCGAGCGGGCTGGTGTTCGCCCGGAAGCCCTCGTAGGTCAGTGCCGTGACCGCCTGCGCCAGGGCGAGCAGAGCGCACGCCTCGTGCAGGGCGAGGGCGCCGATGCCGGCCGCCAACGGGCTTGCGCTGCACAGCACATGGCCGTCCTTCGGGCCGAGTCGCGCCGAGGCGAGACCGGCCCGGCGCAGGGCCGTGGCGCCGTCGAGCACCTCACCGGCCCACTCCGCACCGCCCTCGCCGATCACGACCAGACCGACGTGCGCCATCTGGCACAGGTCGGACGCGCCGATCGATCCCACCTCGGGGATGACCGGGTGCACCCGCGCGTTGAGCAGGTCCACCAGCAGCCGTACGATCTCCGGCCGCACCCCGCTGCCGCCGCCCGCGAGGCCGTTGATCCGGGCGAGCAGGGCGGCGCGTACGACGGGGGCCGGCAGCGGATCACCGACCGCGTTCGCCCGGCCCCGGACCGTGCGGACGCTGAACGCGTCGAGTTCCGTGCGGGGCAGGGCGTAGGAGGAGCGGGCGCCGAGTCCCGTCGTCAGGCCGTACGTCGGCACCTGCCGGTCGACCACGTCGTCCACGACGGCCCGTTCGCGCACAAGGTGCGGCAACACCCCGTCCGCCAGGGCGACTTGGGCGCCATGGTGGGCGACGGCGACGACATCGCCGTAGGACAGTGTCCGTCCGTCGACGACGACCCAGGTCACCAAGAGTTTCTCCCTACGTCCTGTCACGTGTGAACCTAGCGCCTGGGCCTGTGATGATCGAGTGGTGGGGACCAGGGGGCGGGCGTACGGTCGAACGGTGAGCATCCAGTGGACGGAGCCGTTCACCGGCCTCTCGTGAGTGCGACCCGCCATGAGCAGCAGCCCTCAGCAAGCTTCCGCAGACCAGACCACCACCCGGGAGACCGGCGGTGGCGGAAGCACGATGGCGCTGCTGGTCATCGCGTCCTGCCAGTTGATGGTGGTCCTCGACATCACCATCGTGAACATCGCGCTCCCGCACATCCAGAGCTCGCTGGGCTTCTCCACGACCAGCCTGGCCTGGGTCGTCAACGCGTACACCCTCACCTTCGGCGGTCTGCTGCTGCTCGGCGGCCGGGCCGGTGACATCCTCGGCCGGCGACGGGTGTTCGTGTTCGGCGTGCTGCTCTTCGTACTCGCCTCCCTGCTCGGCGGGTTGTCCCAGAACGCGGGCGAACTCCTCGCCGCACGCGCCCTCCAGGGCGTCGGCGGTGCCGTCGCCTCACCGACCTCGCTCGCCCTGATCAGCACGACGTTCCGCGAAGGCCCGGAGCGCAACCGGGCGTTCGGGGTCTTCGCCGGTGTCTCGGCCGGCGGCGGCGCGATCGGACTGCTGATGGGCGGGATCCTCGTCGAGTGGCTGAACTGGCGGTGGGTGCTCTTCGTCAACGTCCCGATCGGACTGCTGATCGTCCTCGCCACCCCGCGCTGGATCAAGGAGTCCGAACGCCACCCGGGCCACTTCGACATCACCGGCGCGCTGACCTCCACCGTAGGCGTGGTGTTCCTGGTGTACGGCTTCATCCGGGCCGCGCAGGAGGGCTGGCGGGACTGGCTCACCCTGAGCTCGTTCGCCGCGGCCGTGGTCGTCCTCGCCCTGTTCGTCCTGGTCGAACGGCGCTCCCGGCAGCCGATCACCCCGCTGCACATGTTCCGCGACCGCAACCGGGCCGGGACGTACGGCATCATGCTCTGCCTCGCCGCCGCGATCTTCGGCATGTTCTTCTTCCTCACGCTCTTCGTGCAGGACGTGCTCGGCTTCAGCCCGCTCGCCGCCGGCTTCGCCTTCCTGCCGGTCAGCGCGGTCATCGCGGTCGGCGCGGGCCTGGCCTCACGGTTCCTGCCGACCTACGGCCCCAAGCCGTTCATGGTGGTGGGCGCGATCCTCGCGGCGGCGGGCCTGTCCTGGCTGACCCTGACGGACGTCCACTCCACATACCTGGGCAGTGTCCTCGGCCCGATGCTGGTGTTCAGCATGGGCATGGGCATGGAGTTCGTCTCGCTGACCCTGATGGCCCTCTCGGACGTGCCCGTCCAGGAGACCGGCGCGGCCTCCGGACTCCTCAACGTCACGCAGCAGGTGGGCGGTTCGCTCGGGCTGTCCATCCTGGTCACGATGTTCGGCACGGCCAGCAGGAACGAGGCGAAGGACCAGATCCCCGCGTTCCTGTCCCAGGCGACCCCGGCCGAGCGCATCCGTTTCCAGCGCACCGGCCAACTCCCGGGCACCTGGGGCGATCACGTCCTCACCGCCGGGGTCTCGGCCGCGTTCGTGGTGGCGGCGATCTTCACGGTGGTCGCCGCGCTGATCGCCGTCGTCGTGATCCAGGTCCGCCCCTCCGACCTCGAACGCCTCAAGGGCGGGACGGGTGTTGGGCCGGTCTGAGCACCAACTCCCGTGACATGACTAGCTTTTCGGTATCTGCTGCTCGAACCACACGACCTTCCCCGTGCTCAGCCGCGTCGCCCCCCAGCGCTGGGCGAGCCGGTCGACCAGGAACAGGCCGCGGCCGCCCTCGTCGCCGGGTCCGGCCTGCCGCATGCGGGGCACCTGGGGCGAGTCGTCGGTCACCTCGCAGCGCAGCACGTCGGTGCGCAGCAGCCGTAGGGAGATGGGACGGGAGGCGTACCGTACGGCGTTCGTGACGATCTCGCTGACCATGAGTTCCGTGGTGTCGAGGAGAGCGTCCAGGCCCCAGCGGCGCAGCACCCTGCGGGTCAGCCGGCGGGCCTGGCCCGCGGTGAGCGGGTGGGGGTCGAGGTGCCAGTAGCCGACGCTGTCCGGCGGGAAGCCCTCGAAGCGGGCGGTGAGCAGGGCGATGTCGTCGTCGCGGGGGCCCGGCGCCAGCGCGGTGAGGATGCGGTCGCACAGCCGCTCCAGCGAGGAGAGACGGTGTCTGTGCGGGGTGGACTGGAGGTGGGTGCGCAGCGCCTCGACGCCCGTCCCCACGTCCGTGTCGCGGGACTCGACCAGGCCGTCGGTGTACAGGACCAGCGTGGTGCCGGTGGGCGCGGGCATCTCCACGGACTCGAAGACGACGCCGCCGACGCCGATCGGCGCGCCCGGCGGGACTTGAAGGACCTCGGCGTGGCCGTTCGGGCGCAGCAGTACGGCGGGCGGGTGGCCGGCGTTGGCCATGAGCAGGCGGTGCGAGATCGGGTCGTAGATCGCGTACAGGCAGGTCGCGATGTGGTCGCTGCCGAGGCGTTGGGCCTGTTCGTCGAGGTGGTGGAGGACCTCGTGCGGGGGCAGGTCCAGGCCGGCGAGGGTCTGCACGATGGTGCGCAGCTGGCCCATGATCGCGGCGGAGGTCATGGAGTGGCCCATGACGTCACCGACGATCAGCGCGACCCGGCTGCCGGGCAGGGGTATCGCGTCGTACCAGTCGCCGCCGACCTGCGCGGTCTTCGAGGCGGGCAGATAGCGGCTGGCGAGTCGGATGCCGGTCGGCTCGGGCAGCGACGACGGGAGCATGGTGTGCTGGAGCGTGTCCGCCACGGAGGCCTCGTGGCCGTACATCACCGCCTTCTGGACGCCGATGGCGGTGTGGGTGGCCAGCTGGGAGGCGACGAGCAGGTCGTCGGCGGTGAACGCGGAGCGGTCGGGGCGGCGCAGCAGGACGACGGTGCCCATGACGTGATGGCGGCCGTGCAGCGGGGCGATGATCAGCCGGCGACCCGGCGGCAGCGTCCCCGGAGCACTCGCCGCGGGCCCCAGCAACTCGGTCACCGCGGGATCGATGCCCGGTGTGTCACCGAAGGCCGGCCGTCCTGCCAGGAGCAGCTTCGCGAGCCGCCCGGCGAGCGTCGGCTGAATCCGCTCGGCCACGCTCGCATACTCGGCGTGCGGCATCAGCAGCGCGGTCCTGGCCTCCGGCGCCCGGTCGACGCTGTGCAGTTGCAGGACCAGGGGCGCGGCCGACTTGTGGTCCCCGACGGGCAGCGGGTCGTGCAGGTGGATGACGATCGCGTCGGCGAAGGCGGGGACCGCCGCCCACCGCAGTTCCCGCAGCGTCTCGTCCAGGTCCATCCCGCGGGCGATCCGCCGGGTGGCCACGTCGAGGTACCGGAGCCGGTCCATCTGCCGCACGGGCGTCCGGCCGAGCGGTACGACGGGTGCCGGGCCGCTCGACGAGCCGCCTCGCCGGGCGGTTCCGGCGGGGCCTTCGCGGGGGCTGGGATGCTCCGTCACACGCTTCGTCCCGTCACTGGTGCGGCAGCGGCCGCCGTGTCGGTCCTACGACCTCAGTCGCGCCGTCGGCAGCAGAGGAAGACCTGTTCCTCGGGCGGGACGTCGGCGGTCGCCGGGGCGTAGGTGTAGGAGTTCTCCTTCACGATCTCGAAGCCGGCGGTGTCGAGGATCTTGTGCAGGTCTTCGAGGAGATAGCCGGAGACCCTGATCGTGTGGCCGAGGAACGGGATCGCGAAGTCGTCCACGTGGGCCTCCACCATCGACAGGGCGAACAGTCCGCCCGGATTCAACAGATGGTGGATCGTGCGCAGGGCCAGCGGGATCTCCGCGCGCGGGAGCATCAGCAGGGAGAAGAACGCGGCGACGCCGTCGAAACGGCCCAGGTCACGGGGGCCGCCCGGGCGCAGGTCGGCGAGGTCCAGCTGGTGGAACGTGGCGGTGGGGACGTACGCGCCGGCCAGCGTCACCATCCGGGCGGACAGGTCCACGCCCACGACGTCGAAACCCGCGTCGGCCAGCTGCCGGGCGGTCGGCACGCCCGTGCCGGAGCCGAGGTCCAGCACGCGGGAGCCCGGTTCGAGTGACTCGATCAGCCAGTCACCGGCGCCGACCTGGCCCTCCTTGTGCGGGAAGGCCTCGTCGTACCGGTCCCCGATGGCATCGAAGGCCTCGGCCTGACCGGTGCGGTCGAGCCGAAGACTGGCGTAGTCGGACCCGTCGTTCGTTCCGCTCACTGAAGTGGCCTTTCGTCCGCGCATAGAGGATTGTCCCACAAGTCCGTGAAGTGAGGTTTCGGCGGAGAAAGAACGTGAGGGGCGCCCTGGGGCACCCCTCACGGAACGTCGAGGGCGAGGAAGGCGAACGGACTGATTCAAGGAGCGTGAGAAGAAGCCCGCTCGTGGCCTCGCCGTGGCTGACGCTAGCAGTCAGGCGGGGATCAAGTCGCGCAGATCTTCGGAAGTCACGATCCGTGAGCCCGCGGGCAGCTCGTCGGGGCGGCGCAGCCCGATGTAGGTGACCGGATCGTCCGGGATCGTCTCGTCGTCCCACCGCGTCATCGTCGAGCGCGGTATCGGACATGCCGCGTCCTGGCACACGCCGTTCAACGGCCTCCGCCGTGGTCGACACACACACGCCGTCCTACGAGATCCGCGTCCATTTCGTGACAGCGCCCACGGGACGCACCGACTGCGACGGGGGCCACAGCCTCGCCGCCGACAGGTGCCCCCGGTTCTTCGAGACCGTGCACTGACGCCTGGCTTCGGGCATCCAGACCGGCAACCTCGCCCGCGCCCACCGGGCGATGCTCGACCCCAACATCCCCTTCGGCGGCGTCAAGGACTCCGGCTTCGGCCGCGAGTACGGCCCCGAGGGCCTCGCCGCCTACACCCGGACCAAGTCCGTCGTCGTCTCGCTCGACTGACCACCCCCATCAACGCGACTGACCACGCCCACCAAGGCGGCGCGACCCGGGACGACGGCACCACGACCGCGATCGCAGGCCTCTGGATTTTCGAAGGAGACGACCTGCGGCGGGAGTTGGAGGCCGACGTCTTGGGCCCGGAGTCGGCGGTCCCGTATCTCACCGCCCGTCACCCCGGCGGAAGGCGCACGTACGTCTCCTGCACAGCCCTCGACGCGGCCGACTTCGGCCCCGGCTCCCCGCTCGGTGTCGAAACGGCGGTACGGGAGGGGGAGGTGACACTCACGCTTCGGGGCCTCACGGACGACGAGCCGGTGACCTACACGATCACGCGCGCGCAACCCGCACGCCCGCTGGTCAGAGTGACCCGGCTCAGCGCCCGGGCGCTCCCGCTCGCAGTCCGTCCATGACGAGGTCCAGGAGCCGTCCGGCGCGTGACTGCCAGTCGCCGTGGGGGTCGATCTGCCACAGGCCGGCGATGGCGAGGAAGAAGTCCTCGGGGGTGACGCCCGGGCGGATGGCGCCGGCCTCCTCGTTCGCCTTCAGCAGCAGTGCCACCGCCTCCGTCACCACGCTGTGGCCCGGCTTGGCCGGGCCGCCGGACCCGCCGGCCGCCTGACGCAACGCGTCGGCCAGGCCGGCCTTGGCCATGGCGAACCGGGCGAGACGGTCCATCCACTCCCGCAGCGCCCGGTCCGGTGTGCGGGTCTCCAGCAACCGGGCCGCCGCATCGGCGACCTGCCGCATCTCGTGGCGGTAGATCTCCAGGAGGAGTGCCTCGCGGTTGGGGAAGTTGCGGTAGAACGTGCCCTGCCCTACGCCCGCCTTCTTGGCGATCGCGCTCAGCGGGACATCCGCCGCGAGCGTCAGCTCCGCGAGCGCCACTTCGAGGATTCGCTCGCGGTTGCGCTGGGCGTCCGAGCGCTGAGGCGTGCCCAACTCGTCGCGCACTCCTCCTCCTTCCGGAAAACACGGCAGAGCCGACCTTGCTAAGCGGACAGCTGTCCGTTAGGTTCGTGGATAGCGGACAGTTGTCCGTTTAGAGTTCACTCTACCCGCAGCAAGGCCCGTGCGGATGGCCGGAATCGCCCGCTGACCGGCATTTTCGCGCACCTTGCGCACGCCGCGGGCTCAGGGATCTCCTCGTCCGACTTCGACGCGCCCCACACCCGCGAGAGAAGGCTGATCATGGCCCCAGCGACGTCCAGCGTCATCACCCTCGACATCAACGGCGAGAAGTACACGCTGCCCGTCGACCACCGCACCACCCTGCTCGACGCACTGCGCGAACGCCTCGACCTCACCGGTACGAAAAAGGGCTGCGACCAGGGACAGTGCGGTGCCTGTACGGTGCTGCTCGACGGCCGCCGGACCGTCGCCTGCCTCCAACTGGCGGTGGCCGCCGAGGGGCGTGCCGTCACCACCATCGAGGGCGTGGCGGACGGCGAGCGACTGCATCCGGTGCAGCAGGCGTTCCTCGACCTCGACGGCTATCAGTGCGGCTACTGCACGCCGGGTCAGATCTGTTCGGCCCTCGCGGTGATCGAGGAGCACGCGGCGGGCTGGCCGAGCGCGGTCACCGCCGACGTACGGCCCGAGGCAGGGCCACCACCCCTCACCGCCGAGGAGATCCGGGAGCGGATGAGCGGCAACCTGTGTCGCTGCGGCGCGTATGTGTCGATCGTGCAGGCGGTCGCGCGGGCGGCCGAGGCGCAGGCGCAGATGACGGAACAACAGGCCGAGGAGCAGCCGGCCGAGCTCAAGGAGGCTGCCGCATGAGGGAGTTCGAGTACCGGCGTGTCCACGACGTCTCCGGCGCGGTCGCGCTGCTCGACGCCGACCCCGACGCCCGCTTCCTCGGTGGCGGTACGAATCTCGTCGACCTGATGAAGGCCGGGGTGGAGCGTCCGGCGCGGCTCGTCGACGTACGCGAACTGCCGCTTGACCGGATCGAGTTGAGGGCCGACGGCGCCCTGCACATCGGCGCCACCGTCACCAACAGCGACCTCGCGGCGCATCCCGAAGTCCGGCGCCGCTACCCGGCGTTGACCCAGGCCGTCCTGGCCGCCGCCTCCGGGCAGCTGCGCAACATGGCCACGGTCGGCGGGAATCTGCTCCAGCGCACCCGCTGCGCCTACTTCGCCGACGTGACCCAGCCCTGCAACAAGCGGACCCCGGGCAGCGGTTGCCCCGCGCTGAAGGGCGAGCACCACAACCACGCGATCCTCGGCGCCTCCGAACACTGCGTGGCCACCCACCCCTCCGACATGGCGGTGGCGCTGACCGCCTTCGACGCGGTCGTGTCGTACGAAACGGCGGACGGGCCCGGCGAGTTGGCGCTCGCGAACTTCTACCTTCCCGTGGGCGACACCCCGCACCGGGAGACCGCGCTGCCGCCGGGCGCGCTGATCACTGGCGTCACCCTGCTCGCCGCCTCGGTCGCCGCCAACTCCCGCTACCGCAAGGTGCGCGAGCGTGCCTCCTACGCGTTCGCGATCGGCTCGGTCGCCGCCGCGCTCGACGTGCGCGACGGCGTCGTACAGGAAGTGCGCCTGACCTTCGGGGCGGTGGCGTCCCGGCCGTGGCGGGCGCGGGCGGCGGAGCGGGTGCTGACCGGGGGGCCGGCGAGCGCCGAGGCGTTCGCGGCGGCCGCGGAGGCCGAACTGGCCGCCGCCGAGCCCCTGCAGGACAACGCGTACAAGGTCACTCTGCTGCGCAACCTGGTCGTGGCCGTGCTGACCGAACTCACCGAGGAGGCCGCCCGATGACCACGACGACCCAGGCCGTCCGGGCGACGGGTGCCTTCGGAACCGCGCACACCCGCGTGGAGGGACGGGACAAGGTCACCGGCGCGGCCCGTTACGCCGGAGACATCCCCTTCGACGAACTCGCCCACGGCTGGCTGGTGTTGTCCACCGTCGCCCGCGGCCGCATCCGCGAGGTGAAGGCCGGCCCCGTGCTCGCCATGCCCGGCGTCCTCGCCGTGCTGCACCACGGGAACGCGCCGCGGGTCAGCACCGACTACATGAGCGTCGTTGGGCCCCCGGACCCGGCCCTCGGCATCCTCCAGCACGATCAAGTGCCGTACGTGGGCTGGCTGGTGGCACTGGTCGTAGCCGAGACGTCCGAGCAGGCCAGGGAGGCCGCCGAGGCCCTTGTCGTCGAGTACGACGAGGAGCCGCACGACATCGCGTTCTTCGCCGGACACCCCGACGCCTACCCGCCCGCGGGCTCGCCCGTCGGGCCGGCCGAGGTGCTGAAGGGTGATGTGGAGGACGCCGGCGCCCGGGCCGCCGTGGTCGTGGACGAGGAGTACACGACACCCGAGGAACATCACTGCGCGCTGGAACCGCATGCCGCGACGGCTCGTTGGGAGGGCGGCCGGCTCGATGTCGTCGACTCCAACCAGAGCACCGTGTGGGTGGCCGGCGAGCTCGCGAAGCTGTTCTCCCTCGACCCGGCGGCCGTGCGGGTGCGGTCCGAACACGTCGGCGGCGGCTTCGGCTCCAAGGGGGTCCGGCCGCACCAGGTGGCCGCCGTGATGGCGGCGACCGTCCTCCAGCGCCCGGTCCGGGTGGTGTTGACGCGCCGTCAGATGTTCTCCCTGGTCGGCCACCGCAGCCCCACCACGCAGCGCGTCAGGCTCGGCGCCGACCCGGACGGACGGCTGCGCGCCCTCGACCACCAGGCACTGAGCCGCACCTCGACCGTGCACGAGTTCGTCGAACCGAGCGCCGCGTACGGACGCCCGCTGTACGACACCGACACCCACCGCAGCGTCTTCAAGGTCGTACGGCTCGACGTGCCGACCCCCACCTTCATGCGCGCCCCGGGCGAGGCACCGGGTTCGTTCGCGCTGGAGTCCGCCCTCGACGAACTCGCGGAGAAGTGCGGGATCGACCCGATCGCGCTGCGCGTCCGCAACGAACCGGCCGTGGGGCCCGTCTCCGGACTGCCCTTCAGCAGCCGCAATCTCCTCGCCTGCTTCGAGGAGGGCGCCCGGCGCTTCGGCTGGGCAAACCGCGACCCGCGCCCCGGCGTGCGCCGCGAGGGGCGTTGGCTGCTCGGGACCGGCATGGCCGCGTCGACGTTCCACGTGGGAGTCGGGCCATCCACGGCGGCCGTGACCGCGGAGGCGGACGGCACCTTCACCGTGCGGATCAACGCGACGGACATCGGCACCGGCGCGCGCACCGCGCTGACCCTCGTCGCCGCGGAGGCGCTGGAGACGGAACCGGGCCGGGTCCGGGTGCACATCGGGGACAGCGATCTCGGAGCCGCGATGTTCGCCGGCGGCTCCATGGGTACCCGTTCCTGGGCCTGGGCGGTCATGCGGGCGGCGGCCGATCTGCGGGAGCAACTGGCCCTGGGTGGAGACATCCCGCCGAACGGCATCACCGCCCGCTCGGACACCGCCGAGGCCGTCGCCGCCCTCACCAAGAAGGAACGGCACTCCTTCGGGGCGCAGTTCGCCGAGGTCGCCGTGGACGTCACGAGCGGCGAGGTCCGCGTACGGCGCCTGCTCGGCATCTTCGCCGCCGGACGGATCGTCAACCCGCTGACCGCACGTAACCAGTTCGTCGGCGGGATGACCTGGGGCATCTCGATGGCCCTGCACGAGGAGGCGGTCCGCGACGCGGCGTCCGGCGCCCAGGTAGGCCCGGACCTCGCGCACTACCACTTCTCCGCCAACGCCGACATACCGGCCATCGAGGCGGACTGGGTCGACGACCCCGACCCGGACGACCCGGTCGGCATCAAGGGCATCGGTGAGATCGGGGTCGTAGGGACCGCAGCGGCGATCGCCAACGCCGTCTGGCACGCCACCGGTGTCCGCCACCGCAACCTGCCGATCCGGCCCGACCGGGTCCTGACCGCGGGCGGGACACCAAGTGCTTGACATCGCCGAGGAGTTGGACCGCTGGGCGCGAGAGGGCCGGGACTTCGCCGTCGCGACCGTCGTCTCCGTCGGCGGCAGCGCACCACGCCCACCGGGTGCCGCGCTCGCCGTCGACACCGAGGGCACGGTCATCGGCTCGGTCTCCGGTGGCTGCGTGGAAGGCGCGGTGTACGACCTGTGTGTTCAGGCCCTCCAGGACGGCGAGCCGGTCCGCGAACGCTTCGGCTACAGCGACGAGGACGCCTTCGCGGTGGGCCTGACCTGCGGCGGTGTGATCGAGGTCCTTGTCATGCCGGTGTACGCGGACCAGCCCCTGTTCGCGGCCGCGCTGGCGGCCGCGGCCCGGGGAGAGGCGGTGGCCCTCGCCAGGGTGGCCAGGGGCCCGGCCGAACTGATCGGCCGGGCGCTGGTCGTACATCCCGACGGGATGTACGACGGCAGTCTCGGTGAGACGTACGAGGGCGGCCTGGGCGGGACGGAGGAAGGCGGTCTCGGCGGGACGTACGAAGACGCCGTCCGAGGGAAGAACCACGGCAGCCTCCGCGGCACTCACGACGGTGCCCGCGGCCGGCAGCAACACCCGCACCTCGACCGCACGTCGGCGGCCCAGGCCCGCGCGCTCCTGGACGTCGGCCGAACCGGCACGGTCGAGATCTCGGAGGACGGCTCGCACTGTCCCGGCGGCCTGACCCTCTTCGTCGAGTCCAGCGTGCCCCCACCCCGCATGATCGTCTTCGGCGCCGTCGACTTCGCGGCGGCGCTGGTGCGGGCGGGTAAGTTCCTGGGCTATCGGGTGACGGTGTGCGACGCCCGGCCCGTCTTCGCCACGCGGGGCCGTTTCCCGGACGCCGACGAGATCGTGGTCGACTGGCCGCACCGGTACCTCCTGCGCACGGCGACGGACGAACGCACGGTGCTGTGCGTGCTCACCCATGACGCCAAGTTCGACATACCGCTCCTCCGGGAGGCCCTGCGGCTGCCCCTCGCCTTCGTCGGTGCCATGGGCTCGCGGCGCACCCACGAGGACCGGAACCGTCGGCTGCGGGAAGCCGGCGTCACCGAGCGGGAGCTGGCCCGGCTGCGTTCTCCGATCGGCCTCGACCTCGGCGGCCGTACGCCCGAGGAGACCGCCCTGTCCATCGCGGCCGAGATCGTCGCCGTACGGAACGGAGGCTCGGGCGTACCGCTGACCGGCGCGCAGGCGCCCATCCACCGTGACCGGGGGAAGACCGTGCTGCGGGTGTCCTGAGGCGTTCGGTCAGTCCTCGGTGAGCCAGTCGTACGCCCCCTGTGCGCTGAACTCCGCCTGGCCGCCCCGGAGCAGCAGCCCCGCCGTGGCGAACTCGGGGGCGTCGGCCTGCGCGGCGACGTACGGGATCGCGACGCAGCGCATTCCGGCCGCGTGCGCCGCCACCGCGCCCGGAGCCGCGTCCTCCAGGACCACACAGTGGGCCGGAGCCGCTCCGAGCCGTCGCGCGGCCTCCAGGAAGACGTCCGGCGCGGGCTTGCCCCGCGCAACCTCGTCCGCCGAGACCACGGTCCGCAGCGACACGTCGAGCCCGGTGCCGGTCAGGATCGCCTCGATGGCCTCCGGCGACGAACCCGAGGCCACGGCCATCGGCACCTCTTCGGCCGCCAGCAGCTCCACGAACTTCCGCATCTCCGGGTACACACGCGTGGCGGCCCGGGCCAGCGCCAGATAACGGCGGTTCGTCTCCGCGAGCAACTCCTCCACCGGCGCCGTCAGGCCGTAACGCTCCTTCAGGAGGACGAGGGTCTCCTGGGTGCTGATGCCGACGAAGCGCTCGTGCTGGGCCCAGGTGAAGTCCGGGACGCCGTGCTCGGCGAGGGTCTGCCGGGTGGCTTCGTAGTAGTTCGGCTCGCTGTCCACGAGTGTTCCGTCGAGATCGAAGATGACCGAGAGGCCGCCGAGGTTGCTCATGGGTTCAGGATGCCAAGGGTCACGTGCCGGCCGCGCGGCCGATCGACTCCACCAGCGGCAGCAGGCGGTGCGGGACGCGCTCGCGCAGCGCCATCTCGGTCCGGGTGCGGACCACTCCCGGCAGGCTGATCAGCTGCTGGATCACGTCCTCCAGGTGGCCGTTGTCCCGCGCCACGACCCGGGTGAGCAGATCCCCGCCGCCGGTGATCGAGAACGCCTCGACGATCTCCGGTACGGCGGCCAGCGCGTCCCCGACCTCGTCGAGATGCCCCTGCGTGACCTCGATGTGCACGAAGGCGAGCACCGGGTGCCCGAGCGCGGCGGGGGAGAGGACGGGGCCCGTACCGGTGATCACCCCGTCCCGCTCCAGCCGGTCGAGGCGGGCCTGGAGCGTGCCGCGGGCGACGCCGAGCAGGCGGGCGTACTCGCGCAGGCTGGTGCGCGGCTGCTCCAGAAGCAGCTTCAGGATGCGGGTGTCGAGTTCGTCCACGCTCATGACGCATGACTGTACCAATGGCTCAGCACTATGCTACTGGGCCATTGGACCAGTGAATCGAGAGCCACTTGAGCCACTCGTCCCGATGATGCTCTCATGGGTACGTCGATGGCGCTGCGGACCTCCGCGGCGCCTTTTTCATGCCGGTGTCCAGCCGGTGTCCAGGGGTCTTCACAGGGGGCGGGAAGCAGTGCTGAAAAGGGTGTTCGCGGCTCCGGACCCGGGGCGTACGCGGCTGCGTTTCGCGGGCCGGGCCGTCCTCGGCATCGGCCTCGCGGTCGTCGTGTGCGGGCTGACCGGACAGTCCCTCGCGGGCGCCGTGACCGGCGGTCTCGCCGCGCTGCTCGCCCTGTTCACGGTGACGGACGCCACGGTGCGCGGGCAGGCCGTCACCACCGCGCTGCTGCCCTGCGTGGGCCTGCCGGTGCTCGCCGCCGCGGCCGAACTGCACGATCATCCCGTCGCCCGCGACCTCACCTTCCTCGCCGTGGTCGGCGCCGGCGTCTACGCGCGCCGCTGGGGACCGCGCGGCCACAGCCTCGGTGTCTTCGCGTTCATGACCTTCTTCGTGGCGCAGTTCCTGCACGCGACCACCGACCAACTGCCCAAGCTGTACGCTGCAGTTGTCCTCTCCGTGCTGACTGCGGCGGCGGTCCGCTTCGGCCTGTGGTGCTACGAGCGGCGACTGCCCCCGACCGCCGTACCCGCCCCACCGATCGGCCGCGGCCTGGCCCGGGTGACCACCCGGCAGGCGGTCCAGGCGACCGCCGGCGCCGGATTCGCGCTCGTGGTGGGCCAGTTGGTGTCCGGGCAGCGCTGGTACTGGGCTGTCGGCGCGACCTGGTGGATCTTCGTGAACACCGCCTCGCGCGGCGAGACCGTGGTCCGCGGCTTCCGCCGTGTCCTCGGCACGGTCCTCGGCATCGGCCTGGGCCTGCTCGTCGCCGTACCGGTCCACGGCGCCCCCGTCCCCACCGCGCTCCTGGTCGCCGCCTGCGTCTTCGGCATCTTCTACTCGGCCGCCGTCTCCTACACGTGGATGATGCTCTCGGTGACCTTGATGGCCGAGCTGCTCTACGGCCTGCTCGGCGTCCTGAACCCCGGCCTGCTGGCCCTGCGGTTCGCGGAGACCGGCGTCGGCGCGCTCGGCGCCGTACTGGCCGTCCTCCTCGTGTTGCCGGTGACCACCCACACCACCACCGACGCCTGGATCCAGCGCGCCCTGCGCTGCGTCCACACCTGCACCGCCGAGGCCGCCGCGCGTCTCGCCGGTTCCGCGACGGCCGACCCCGCCGGACGCGTCGCCGAACTCGAACAACTCCTCGGCCGGGTACGGCTGTCCGTCGCGCCCCTCGTGCACCCGCTGAACCCCATGCTCGGCCGCAAGCGCCGCGCCCGCCGGGTGCTCGCCCTGCTCGACGACTGCGCCCGCGAGATCCGCGGCCTCGTCGCTGTGGCCGCCGACCCGGAGGCCTCCCACGACGCCCGCCTGGCCGCCGCCTGCTGGCGCGTCGAGACCGCGGTCGAGACGCTCACCGACGGCGACACGTCGCGGCTCACGGCCATGGCGGCCCGGCCACCCGCGGAGCCGGCGCTGGCCCACCTCCACGGCCTGGAACGCGCCCTCGCCGAACTCGCCGAACCCTTGCGCAGTCGGTCCGGTCCGAGGCTCGTCGAGGCGTGATGCGGTGCGGCGGCCGGATGGGCCGGGCCACACCCGGACTTTGATCCTGGCCGGACGGGCAGGCAACCTTGAGCTTTGGTCTAGACCGGTCATGATCGACTGCTACCGTCACCCCCGACAGCGCGGACCGGAGCACGGACCGAGAGGGGACAGCGGTGGCAGACGGCGACAGGCGGGGACGGCGGGCCTTCATCGGGTCGTTCACGGCGGCGGGCGGCCCGGGTGTCGTCGCGGCGGCCGTGGACGCGGACAGCGGCGCGCTGACCGTCCTGAGCAGCGTCGACGGCGTCCCCGACCCCTCGTACCTCGCCCTGGCACCCGACGGGGACACGCTCTACGCCGTCAGCGAGACGGCCGAGGGCGCGGTGGCCGCGTACCGTGTGAACGGCGACAAGCCGGAGCCGCTCGGTTCGCCGGTGCGCGTCGGCGGCGCGGGACCGACCCACCTGAGCCTGTTCGCGGGGCACGTCCTCACCGCCGACTACGGCTCCGGCACCGTCACCGCCGTACCGGTCCGCCCGGACGGCACCCTGGCGAGCCGCCCCTCCGGGCAGCTCCGGCACACCGGCTCCGGCCCGCACGAGCGGCGCCAGCAGGGTCCGCACGCCCACCAGGTCCAGCCCGACCCGAGCGGCCGGTGGGCGGTCAGCGTCGACCTCGGCACCGACTCCGTGCGGGTGTGCACGCTGGACGACGGACGCCCCGTACTGCACCGCGAGATCGCACTCAGGCCCGGCTCGGGCCCCCGCCACCTGGCCTTCCACCCGGACGGCAGCCACGCCTACGTCCTCAACGAACTCACGCCGACCGTCACCGTCTGCCGTTGGGACGCCGAGAGCGGCTCGCTGAAGCCGCTGACCGAGGTGTCGGTCCTGCCCGGCCCGCCGGACGGCGACGCCGCCTACCCCTCGGGCATCGTGACCTCGCCGGACGGCCGCTTCGTCTGGACGGCCACCCGCGGCGAGGACGTGCTGTCCGTGCTCGCCGTCGAGGGCGAGGGGCTGCGGCTGGTCGGGACGGTGCCCTGCGAAGGCCACTGGCCCCGCGCGATCACCGAGGCCGACGGCCACCTGTACGTGGCGAACGAGCGCTCCGGCGACGTGACCTGGTTCGCCGTCGACCCCGCCACAGGCGTCCCGCGACGCGGCGGCTCGATCAAGGTGACCGCCGCGTCCTGCGTGGTGTTCGACTGAGCCAGTTGTTGTCGCCCGCTGTCGTCTCCGGCACATGCCGAAGGGCCCACTCCCGCGTGAGGAGGGGCCCTTTCGGCGCTACGGCGTTACGCGTGCGGGGTGGGTCAGCGAACCGGAGCGCCCTGCGGCTGCGGCGGGGCGATACCCAGCGCCATCGTGTACTTGGCGAGCGCGAGCTTGCCGATCGCCGGGTACGGACCGAGCGCCTCGGCGGCTGCGCAGCCCGCCTCGGCGGCGGCACCCTCCACCAGACCCTGGTCGATCTCGGGACCGATCAGATACGGGGCCAGCGCCAGCTGCTGCGAACCCGAGGAACGCAACTGCTCCGCGATCGCCGCGATCGAACCTTCCTGGTCCAGAGCCGCCGCCATCACCGGCACGGCGAGACGCGCGGCGAGCAGCATGCCGGTGATCCCGGCCGCCTGCACGGCCTCCTCGCCACCCACGGACGCGAGGATGATGCCGTCCGCGGCGGTCGCCACGGTGAACAGCCGGGCACGGTCGGCACGGGCCAGCCCCGCCTCCGACAGCCGCACGTGCAGCGCCTCGGCGAGCAACGGGTGCGGACCGAGTACATCGGTCAGATCGGCCGCGACCCGGCTGTCCATGACGGCCTGGCGGACCTGACGCAGCAGCGCGCTGTCCGGACCGGCGAGCAGCGGCACTACGACGGCCACCGGGCCGTCGGGCTCCTTGACGTCGGCGCCGGCGGCCCTGGCCTGCTCGAAACGGGCGGTGCGCTCTTCAGCGGCGTGCGCGAGCACGGACGTCAGCGTGGGGAACTCGGAGTCGTCCCCGTCGAGATAACCGATGCGGCCGTCGAGACCGGGCAGCTCGGAGCGCGCGATGCTCACGACCTCCTCGGCGAGGCTGCGCGTGGCGGCGCTGGGCGTGCCCGGCACGGCGAGAACCAGCGCGGGCGCGCCCTCGGGAGCCGCCAGCTGCTCGGGTCGGCGGTGCCGCCCGGGCTGGCGAGGTCGCGGCATTCGTACTGGCAGGCCGGACGCGGGCCCAGTGGGGGAGCTCATGGCGAGGCATGTTACTGGCTTCCTGGGCTCCTCTGTTCGGGGAGGGTGCAGGTGAGCGGTATCCGTCCTGTTTTGTCTGATGAGTTACGTACGGATCAGAAGTGATCACCTTGTCCCTTTGAGCTCACCACGGACAACATCGCGCCGTCACACGGCAGAGCGAGCGCGCCCGCCGCGAGATCCCGCGCGATCCGCACGGCACCGTCCAGCGGATCGCCCTCCGTCGGAACCAGCCGCGCATGCGGCAGCCGTTTCGCCAACTCCTCGTGCAGCGGTACGAGGAGAGGCTCGCCCATCTTGAACAGGCCACCGGTGAGCGCGACTTCGGGCTCGCCGGAGGCCGGGCAGACCGCGACGGCGGACCCGGCCATGTGCCGGGCGGCGGCACGCAGGATGCCGGCCGCCACCGGGTCGTCCGGGGCGCACTCGGCGACACGGGGCGCGAAAGCCGCGAGTACGGCGGGACGGTCCGACCGCGGATACAACTGGCCCGGCAACCCCGCCATCGCCCCGAACCGCTCCTTGGCGCAGCTCAACAGCGCTCCGGAACCACCGTCCCGGCCGTCATACGCACGCAGCGCCGCCTCCAGCCCCGCCCGCCCGATCCAGGCCCCACCACCACAGTCACCCAGCAGATGCCCCCAACCGTCCGCCCGCCGCCACCCGGTGAGATCGGTGCCGATCGCGATGAGCCCGGTACCGGCGGCGACCACGGCACCGGGGCGAGCCCCGAGGGCGCCCACATAGGCGGTGACGGCATCAGCGGCGAGCGCGACGGTCCGCACCCCGAACTCCCGGGCCAACGCCCCCGGCACCTCGGCCCGCAACCCGTCCCCGAGAGTGGCGAGCCCGGCGGCCCCGATCACAGCCGTGCCCACCTCGGACACCTCGGCCTGATCGGTCAACGCCCGCACCATCGGCGCCAGTTGCTCCATGAAATGCCCGGGATCGATCCCACGAGCACCGGTCCGAACGGGTTCCCCGGAGGAGAGCGGGCCGGATGTCCGGTCACTTCCGACCCCGCCTACGACGACACGGAGCCCGGAGCCTCCCGAGTCCACGGCGAGAAACCCCGGAACCGTCACGGCAGACGCCAGTCCACCGGTTGTCCTCCCTGCCGGACCAGCAGGTCGTTGGCGCGGCTGAAGGGGCGGGACCCGAAGAAACCGCGGTCGGCGGACATCGGGGAGGGGTGCGAGGACTCGACCGAGGGCAGGTCGCCGAGGAGCGGGCGCAGGTTGCGGGCGTCGCGGCCCCACAGGATCGACACCAGCGGCTTGCCGCGCGCCGCCAGCGCCCGTATCGCCTGCTCGGTGACCTCTTCCCAGCCCTTGCCGCGATGGGCGGCCGGACTGCGCGGGGCCGTGGTGAGCGCCCTGTTGAGCAGCAGCACCCCCTGCTCGCTCCACGGAGTCAGATCGCCGTTGGACGGCTGGGGCAGCGCCAGGTCCGTGTTCAGCTCCCGGTAGATGTTGAGCAGGCTCGGGGGCAGCGGACGTACCTCGGGGGCCACCGAGAACGACAGCCCCACCGCGTGCCCCGGAGTCGGGTACGGGTCCTGTCCGACGATGAGGACGCGGACGTCGTCGAAGGGCTGCTGGAAGGCTCGGAGGACATTCGGTCCGGCCGGTAGGTAGGTGCGTCCCGCGGCGATCTCCGCGCGCAGGAAGTCCCCCATCTCGGCGACGCGTCCGGCCACGGGTTCCAGGGCTTTCGCCCAGCCCGGTTCGACGATCTCATGCAACGGTCGTGGTGCCACGGGCGTCACCCTACTGCCGTACAGGGCCCGGCGATCAACCGGTGTCCGAAGCCCGACCGAAGACGATCGAACCGTCGACTCCTCTGAACGAAGCTTCCCCATCCGGGAGTTCGCGTCCTGGAAGCTCCCGCCTTCACGCGATGACCGCCGCGCGCACGCACAGCACATCCGGGAGATGGGACGCCAACTGCCGCCAGCTGTCCCCGTCGTCGTCCGACGCGAACACCTCGCCGTTGCGATTGCCGAAGTACACGCCCGCCGGGTCAGCGTCGTCCGTGCACATCGCGTCGCGCAACACCGTGCCGTAGTGGTCCTCGGCCGGCAGACCCGCCGACAGCGCCTCCCAACTCCGGCCCGCGTCCGCCGTGCGGAAGACCCGGCACCGGTGCTCGGCGGGCACGCGGTCCGCGTCGGCGTTGATCGGGAACACGTACGCCGTGTCGCCGCGGTGGGGGTGGGTCGCCGCCGCGAAGCCGAACGTGGACGGCAGTCCCTCGCCGATGTCCGTCCAGTGCGCGCCCGCGTCGTCGCTGCGGTAGACGCCCCAGTGGTTCTGGAGATACAGCCGGTCCGGGGTCACCGCGTCCTGCGCGATCTTGTGCACGCACTGGCCGAACTCCGGGTTCGGATCCGGCAGGAACACCGCGGAGACACCGGAGTTGGACGGCTCCCAGCTCTTGCCCCCGTCGCCGGTACGGAACACCCCGGCCGTCGAGACGGCGACCGTCACGGCCAGTGGGTCGCGCTTGTCCGTGAGGACGGTGTGCAGGCCTTCTCCACCGCCGCCCGGGACCCACCGCGAGCGGGTGGGGTGCTCCCAGAGGGGACGGACGAGTTCGAAGCTCTCGCCGCGGTCCTCGGAGCGGAACAGCGCGGCCGGCTCCGTGCCCGCGTACACCACCTCGGGTTCCGCGGCCGCCGGGTGCAGCTGCCACACCCGCTCCAGTGAAGCCCCGGTGTCCTTCGGGAACTTGACCGCCGGCCGCGCCGGCTCGGCCCACGTGCGGCCCAGGTCGTCGGAGTGGAACACGGACGGACCCCAGTGAGAGCTGTCACCGCCGGCCAGAAGTCTCGGTGTGGGGCCACGGGTGTCGACGGCGACCGAATACAGCGCCTGCGCGTTGAAGTACGGACTCTCGTCGAACTCCCAGACGCCACCCCGCCTGCGCCCGATGAACAGGCCTTTTCGCGTGCCCACCGCGAGCAGAACCTCCGTCATTCCGATCACCTCCGCTGCGTTTTTGGCGACTTCGCCCCCCATTACCGCCCAGTCTGCACCGCACCACTGACAGTCACCCCTGGAATCGGCGTCACCGCAGGTCAGGGGGCTGATATTGGTCCGTGGGGCGGATTCGTGAGGGCTTGGCGCCAAGCGCCTGCGGAAGTCCGGGCAGCCATGGGAACGTCGAGTCGGGGTATTCGTCGTGAGCATCGAGGGGACGTCTCCCGTATGGGAGGACGGTTCGGCATGTCAGTGCGTTCATGAGGAGGATGCCTTCGATGGCGTTCCGAGGTCCGAAGGTGTGGCTGTGGCGGTGGCGGCGCAATCCGCTCAAGCGCCGTGCCGATGCGGTGGAATCGTGGATCGTGCTCGGCGCCTGGCTGATCACCGTCCTCGCCGGTGTGCTCGCCGGTCTGACGGCGACCCAGTCCGTCGAACACGAACTGGCCCAGGAGCGCGTCGACTGGAAACCGGCGGTGGCCCTGGTGACCCAGGACGCGCCCGGCTCCGCCCCTGCGAACTCCACCAGAACCAGCAGCGAGCTGGTCTGGGCGAAGGTCCGCTGGACGGCCGTGGACGGCTCCTCGCACACCGGCCAGATACGCGTCCCCTCCGGCAGTGCGATAGGCGCTCCGGTGACCGTCTGGACCGATCCGCAGGGCCACCTGGTCACCAAGCCCGCCACCGCCTCGCAGGCCCAGTTGCGGGCCGTGATGATCGGCACCCTGCTGGGAGTGGGCGCGGCGGCCGTTCCCTTCGTCAGCGCCCGAGCCCTGCGCGGTCGTCTGGAACGCCGGCGCATGGAGCAGTGGGACGAGGAGTGGGCCCGCTTCGGCCCGCTGTGGGGGCGCAAGACGGGCTGAGCGCCCGGCACGGCGTCGCGTGCGCCCCTGGCATGCGGATCGGCAGACAGGGACCCTCGTCATGCCCGTCGCACAGAATCGGCCCAGGTCACTCCGCCCGTACCTCCCGGCACACCTCCAACAACCGCTCGTCCTCCAGAACGTCCTGGCTCCCGTGCCCGCCCGACCGCACCAAGTGCCGGCGCGAGGCGGCGAGTTCGGCCTCCACCAGGTCATGCAGCGGCGCCCCGGCCGCCCCCATGTCGACCAGACACGCGGCGACGACGCCCCGCACGCCCGGATGCTCCACCCAGGCCGAACGCAGCACCGGAAGCACCCTCTCCACCTCCCCGGTGACCCGCCACAACGCACACGCACCCACCGTCCGCTCCCGCGCACACTCCGCCTCGACCATCCGCGACAACCCGGGCAACGCGTCCCGCGCGGACGACCCCAGCCGCGCCAGCGCCTCCGCGGCAGCCCGGCGCCGATGCGCGTCCGGTCCCGCCAACTCCCGCACCAGCACCGGCAGTACGGCCGACGCATCCCCCTCTACTGACCACAGAGCACCCGCCGCGACACCGGCGCACTCGGACTCCAACAGCCCCCGCAGCGCCGGTACGACCCCCTCCGCGCCACCTCCGAACGCGTCGAGCGCCCGCACCGCCGACTCCACGATCCGGGGCCTCGACCGCACCCCGTCCGCCATCCCGCCCAACAACCGCAACACCTCCGGCACCGCCTCCCGATCGGCGAGCGCGGTCAGCGCCGACAGCAGGGGTACGGCGCGCTCGTACGTCTCGGGGGAGTCGAGGGGTACTTGGCCGAGCCGGTGTCGTAGCGCCGGGGCCAGCGGAGCGGCGGATCGGCCGAGGTGGACGATCACGCGCCCCAGATCGTCGGGTGCGACCGGTTGTGCGAGCACCTGGGCCAGTACCGGTGTCGCCCGTGGATCGCCGCTGCGGGCAAGGGACTTGAGCGGACCGCCCAGGGTCGGTGCCCGGCGTTCCCAGCGGTGCACCCACAGGTCGGGGCGGGAGGTCACCAGCGCGTGGAGGTGGTTCGCGGCAGGCGCGGCCAATCGGTAGAGATCGCCGAGGACCGACACCGCCGCGTCGCGCAACCGGTCCGACACCGCCGCACCGAGCAACGGACGTGCCCCCGCGCCCAGTTGCTCGCCGATCAGTTCGACGGGCACCGTGTAGTCGGCTCGCCACTCGCGGAACAACCCCGCCGACATCCACACCCCGTTGCACCGGTCGGCCGCGTCCGGGCTGGTCAACTGCCCTTCCAGCAAGGCGATCCGGTCGCTCACCCGCCCGCCGAGCGCGGTGTGCAGCGTACGCAGGAGCAGCGCGCCCTCCTCGTCCGAGGGCCGCAGTCGCCGTAACCGCCCGGCGAGCGTGTCCGGGTGGCCGTCCTCGGCCGGTGCCGAACGGCCCGACCGGCGTTGCTCGGACCGCTCCCCGAGCAGCTCGACGACGGTCGGGACCAGGTCGGCGGGGAGCAGATCGGGCGCGCAGCCCGCGAGTTGGCCGAGCGCGGCGAGCCGTAGACCGGGGTCGTACGGCGGAGTGCCGAGCGTCAGCAGGATGTCCAGCGCGTCGGCGGCATGGGACGGGTGTCGGCGTACGAACAGGCCGAGGCTCTCGGTGAGAGAGAGCAGGACCCGGTCGTCGCGCTCCACCGTGATCCGCTGCCGCAACAGGCCCAGCACGCGCGCGGGTTGACCGAGGAATTGGGCGAGCGCTTCGGCCGCCGCGCGGCGCACGCCGGAGTCCCGGTCCCCGACGAGTACGGCGAAGACCTCGGCCCCCGCGCGGACGGCTACATCCGCCAGCCCTCGCCCGTCAGTCGCTTCCTGCTCCGACCCGCGCCCGTCCCCGGCCTCCTGCTCCGGCCCGCGCCCGTCAGCCGTTTCCTCCTCCTCCGGTCCGTGTCCCCGTCCGATGCTGACCAGAAGTTCCACCAACCCGCCCCGGTCCGCGACCTCTTCGCGAGCCGCGAGAGCGAACAGAAACGGAACGCAGGCGAGCGTCGAGTCGTACACGATCCCCTGGTGGTGCACCGCGCCGTACATCCCGTCGAGCGCGCCCGCCCGCTCGACGGGGTCCGTGGAGGCCAGTCCCCGGAGCAGTCCGGGCACGTCCTCCGCACTGCCGTACGCATGCCGCAGTGAGGCCCAGCCGACCTCGTCGATCCCCGTGAACACGTTGTCCTCCCCAGGCGCAGTGCCAACTGATCGCGAGTCTGCACCACGCCACTGACAACGAAGCGGAATCGGGAGGTAACCGAGGGTCAGTCTCCTTCGGGCAGAGCGCGGGCGAGGATCGTGTCGAGGTCGGCGGAGTCGGGGAGGGTGCCGAAGGCGTGTCCCCAGTCGCCCGCCAGCCGGGTCGCGCAGAAGGCGTCGGCGACCGCCGCCGGGGCGTGTCGTACCAGGAGGGAGGCCTGGAGGGCCAACGCCATCTGCTCGACGAGACGGCGGGCTCCCGTCTCGGTGGCCTCGGCGAGTTGGGCCTTGAGGCGGGTCACGGACGCGTCCAGGCGGGTGTCCGCGCCCTGCGCCAGGGCGAGTTCGGCGAACAGTGCCTCCGCCGTGCCGGGGTCACGGGTCAACGCCCGTAGGACGTCAAGGGCGTTGACGTTCCCCGAGCCCTCCCAGATGGAGAGGAGCGGTGCCTCGCGGTAGTGGCGGGGCATGCCCGAGTCCTCGACGTAGCCGTTTCCGCCGAGGCACTCCAGGGCCTCCGCGGTGAAGGCCGGGCCGCGCTTGGTGACCCAGTACTTGCCGACGGCGGTGGCGATCCGGCGGAACGCCGACTCGGCGTCGTCCCCGCGCACCGCACGGTCCGCCGCGCCCGCCAGTCGTAGCGTGAGGGTGGTGGCGGCCTCGGACTCCAGCGCCAGATCGGCCAACACGTTGCGCATCAGGGGCTGTTCGAGCAGTCGCGCGCCGAACGCGGACCGGTACCGCACATGGTGGCCCGCTTCGACGAGCGTTTTGCGCATCAGCGTCGCCGACATCATCACGCAGTCCAGGCGGGTGCAGTTGACCATCTCGATGATGGTCTTGACGCCGCGCCCCTCGGGGCCGACCAGCCAGGCGACGGTCCCGTCGAACTCGGGCTCCGAGGACGCGTTGGAGCGGTTGCCCAGCTTGTCCTTCAGCCGCTGGATACGGAACGTGTTGCGACTGCCGTCCGGCAGCACGCGCGGCACCAGGAAGCACGACAGACCGCCCGGGGCCTGCGCCAGGACGAGGAACACGTCGCACATCGGCGCCGACGTGAACCACTTGTGGCCGCGCAGTGTGTACACGCCGGGTTCGGCGGTGGGGGTGGCCGCCGTGGTGTTCGTGCGGACGTCGGAGCCGCCCTGCTTCTCCGTCATCCCCATTCCGGCCAGCAGCCCGCGCTTCTCGGTCGGCACGCGCAGGACCGGGTCGTACACCCGGCTGGTCAGCAACGGCTCGTAGACCGCGGCCAGTTCGGGCGTACTGCGCAGGGCGGGGACGGCGGCGTACGTCATCGACGTCGGGCAGCCGTGCCCGGCGTCGGTGTGTCCCCACACCAACCCCCGCGCGGTACGGGCCACATGGGCGCCGGGGTGCTCGTCCGCCCAGGGCGCGCCGGCCAGCCCCTCGGCCACGGCGACGCCCATCAGCCGGTGCCAGCTCGGGTGGAACTCGACCTCGTCGATCCGGTTGCCGTAGCGGTCGTGCGTGCGCAGCTCCGGCTCGTGCCGGTTCGCCTGCTCACCCCACTCCTGTGCCTCCGCGCTGCCCGCCGCCCGCCCGAGTCGCCGCACGTCCTCCTCGGCCCAGCCTGCGCCCTCCCGGCGCAGCCCCTCCAGCAGGGCCGCGTCCTCGGAGGCGTCGTACGGGGTCAGGGGCGGGGGCTGGTTGGTGACGTCGTGCGTGGCGTTCCGCGACTGCGGCTGTATGTGCGCGAGTGTCTGGGCCATACGTGCAGTGTTGCACTATCTCTACGGCCGCACCAATGATGTAACACGAGAATCGCCACGTAGAGTACGAGGCCATGCGGATGAACGTGTCGGAAGGGCCCAACGAGGTGGACCTGCGCCCGCTGTCCGCACGGTCGGTCGTCCTCAGCCTGCTGCTGGGCACGCACCCGCCAGAGCTGCCCGTACGGGATCTGCTGCGTGCCGTCGAACCGCTCGGAGTCGCCGGCTCCACGCTGCGGGCCGCGCTCAGCCGGATGGTGGCCGCCGGCGACCTGCGGAGCACGGACGCGGTCTACCGGCTCAGCGACCGCCTGCTGGAACGCCAGCGCCGCCAGGACGCCGCCGTACACCCCGAGACCCGCGCCTGGGACGGCGACTGGGAGATGACCGTCGTCACCGCGACCGGCCGAGGTCCCGCCGAACGCGCCGATTTGCGCGGCAAGTTGACCGCCCTCCGGCTCGCGGAACTCCGCGAGGGAGTCTGGCTCCGCCCGGCCAACCTGCTACGGCCCCGACCGGACGAACTCGGCACGGTCGCCCGGCACTTCACCACCCGCCCCGAGGAACCCGCCCGCCAACTGGCGGGGACTCTCTGGCCACTTGAAGCCTGGGCAAAGACGGCCGAGGCGCTGCTCGACCGGATCACCGCCACCGCCGACCACCCGGCCGACTGCTTCACCGTACTCGCCGCCGCCGTGCGGCACTTGCTGGCCGACCCGGTCCTGCCCCCCGAACTCCTGCCCACCGACTGGCCGGGCCCTGCTCTGCGCACCGAATACACCCGCCACCGGCGGGAGTTGATCGCGACCGTGCTGGGGAACCCGGCATAGCCGGAGCGGCCGTGCGAAGCGTCGTGCGGGGACGCTTCGTACGGCCGCCGTCACCGTGGGGGCCTCACTTGTAGGTGATGTCCGACGACGCGAACTTGCAGTAAGTGCCGTCCGCGCCCGTGCCGTTGGTCGTCGGCTCCGCGCCCGTGTTGTTCCCGATGTACTTCTGGCAGGGGATCATCTTCTTGCTGGTGTCCCCGACGATCGTGATGGCCTTCAGGGTCGCGCTGTCACCGTAGTTGGTGTTGATGCCGACGATCCGGCTGCCCTTGTAGGTCGCCTCGATGGTGTTGAGGTTGATCGTGCGCTTGTACTGCGTCTTGCAGTTGCCGCACGAGCGGACGAACGTGCCGAAGGTCTGCGCCGCGAAGTTGGAGACGTTGAGCGTCCCGGCCCCGTTGAACTGGAACACCTTGTCGCTCGCCTCCTTCGCGCCACCGCCGTTGACGGTGTACACGTTGGACGACGAGGAGCCCAGGAAGGTCGCCGCGTCCTCGCCGACGTCCTCCCACCAGACGTTCTGCAGCGTGCAGCTGCCCAGGCAGTGGATGCCGTCGGCGGCGGGCGAGCCGATGATGACGTTCTTGATCACGGCACCGGCGGCCAGCTCCAGGATCGGCCCCTGATCCTCGTCCTGACTGCCCGTGCCCAGGTCACCGCTGCCGTACAGCCGCAGCATCCCGTAGTCCTTGGTACCCGAGACCGAGATCGTCGAGGTCACCGCCTGGCTGCCGCTCGCGGTGGGCCAGGTGGCGGCACTGGCCGGCGAGAGGGTGCCGGATGCCATGATCATGCCAATGGAGAGGCCGAAGGCGGCCAGTGCGCCGGTGAGCGCACGCGATCGTGCGGAAGAAGTCATGTCCCGATTCCTTCTCCGAGGTGGGGGAGTGGTCAGAGCTTTCCGGTGCCCGCGCCCGCGGTCACCGAGGCGACGACGGTCGAGGCGGGCTCGGCGGTGTAGCTGTACGGCGGGCTGGTGAAGGTGCCGACCTGCGAGATCTCGGTGGCGGCTCCGCCGAGGTCGTTGCCGCTGAGGTTGGCGTACCCGTCCACGTCGCTGTCCCGGTTCGTCGTGACGGCGACCTCGGTGTCCCGGAAGACGTTGTTCTGGACGAACATCTGGGCGCCCATGCGCGAGTGCACGGCCGTCTCGGCGCCGACGACGTAGTTGTCGTAGAAGTGCCCGGTGCCGAAACGCAGGCTGGGGATACGGGAGTTGACCTGGTCGAACCAGTTGTGGTGGTACGTCACCCGCAGATGCCCGGTGTCCTCGCTCGCGTTGTTGTCGCTGTGGCCGACGAGCGAGCCCTTGTAGTGGTTCTTGAAGGTGTTCCAGGAGACGGTGACGTAGTCGGAGGCGTGGCTGATGTCGACCAGGCCGTCGTAGTAGTCCTTGCCGTGGTCGAGGTCGGACGAGAAGGCGTTGTGGTCGATCCACACCTTCGTCGACGCCTGCACGGTGATGCCGTCGGCGGGCGCGACCGGCTTGCTGATGTTCAGGTTGCGGACGACGACGTTCGTCACCTTTTTCAGGCGCAGCCCGCCACCGGTGAACCCGGACGCCGAACCGACCCCCAGGACAGTCGTGTTGGACCCGATGTCGACCTGACCGCTCAGCGAGATCAGGCCGTTGACCTTGACCACCTTCGAACTGCCGCCGGTGACCGCCGACTTGAAGGCGTCCAGCGTCGACACCGTGACCGCGGCGGCGCTACCGCCACCGGTCGTCCCGGCACCGAAACCGACCGGTGAGGCGTCGACCGCCGACGCGGACTGGGGGAGTGCGAACACGGCGACGACGGCGAGAGCGGCCACCGCCGGAGCTGATCTGCGAGTACGCATGCGGGTGCGTCCCTTCGGAGGGCTTAGTTGATCGTGTACGTGAACGATGTACGCCATGAAGGACCGCGCGGTCACACTTCTGAACGGAACGTAGAGTGCAAGCGCTTTCTAGTCAACGCCCTGTGCAGAAACTATTCGAAGCGTGGGAGCGCTTCCATGGCGCTCATGTCCATGTCACGATGCCGATTGCTCTCCCCGAAAGATGCCGCACGAGCCGCGATCAGGAAGGGACGACGACGTGCGCCCCACAGTCACCAACACCCTCAAGTCCGCTCGGAAAAGGCCGCGTTCGGTACTCATCGCGCTCTTCGGGGCGCTGCTGCCGCTCCTCGCGGCCCTGGCCCTCCTGGCGCCCCCGGCCGCCGCCCGCACCGAGGCCGTCCCCACCGCGAGCCTCACCGAGGTCACCGGCTTCGGCGCCAACCCCAGCAACCTGCAGATGTACGTGTACGTCCCGGCCACCGTCACCGCGCACCCGGCGATCGTCGTGGCCGTTCACTACTGCGGGGGATCGGGTCCGGCGATGTACTCCGGCACCGAATACGCCTCGCTGGCCGACCAGTTGGGCTTCATCGTCGTCTATCCGTCGGTCACCCGCGCCAGCAAGTGCTTCGACGTCTCCTCGCCCCAGGCCCTGCACCGTGACGGCGGCAGCGACCCGGTCGGCATCAGGTCGATGGTCGACTGGGTGGCCAGCACCTACTCCGCCGACACCTCCCGCGTCTTCGCCATGGGCGTCTCCTCCGGCGCGATGATGACGAACGTCCTGCTCGGCGACTACCCCGACGTGTTCGCCGCGGGCGCCGCCTTCGCCGGCGTACCGTTCGGCTGCTTCGCCACCACCGACGGCTCCGAGTGGAACACCGCCTGCGCGAACGGCACGGTCATCCAAACCCCGCAGGAATGGGGCGACTTGGTCCGGGGCGCCGACCCCGGCTACACCGGCCCCCGCCCCCGTATGCAGCTGTGGCACGGCACTGCGGACGACACGCTGCGCTACCCCAACTTCGGCGAGGAGATCAAACAGTGGACGAACGTGCTGGGCGTCAGCCAGACCCCGGCCGCCACCGACTCCCCGGCAACAGGCTGGACCCGCACCCGCTACGGCGCCACCGGTGACCAGGCCCCCGTCGAGGCGATCAGCCTCCAGGGCGTCACCCACAACCTCTACACCTACGGCATGGGCGCCCGCGTCCTCACCTTCTTCGGCCTGACCGGCGGCGGCACCACACCCCCGCCCTCGACCGGCCCCTGCAAGGTGACGGTCACGACCAGCGCCTGGAACACCGGCCTCACCGCCTCCGTGACGCTCACCAACACCGGCACGACCACGTTCAACGGCTGGCAGCTCGGCTTCACTCTGCCCACCGGCCAGACCATCACCAACGGCTGGGGCGCGACCTATGCCCCCGCCTCCGGCGCGGTGACGGCCACCAACGCGTCGTACGACGGCACCCTCGCCCCCAACGCGAGCGTGACCATCGGCTACCAGGCGAACCACACCGGCAACAGCGCCGCGCCGACGGCCTACACGCTCAACGGGACGGCCTGCACGGTCGGTTGACCCCTCCCGGGGTGCGTGCCATCCGCCCCCGGCACGCACCCTCGCCCCCAACTCCCGCCAGAGGAAGGCCGGTTCCGTGCAGCCAACGAGACGGACAGCGATCGTGGCCACGACGACAACAGCGCTGTCGGCCCTGGTCGCCACCAACCCCGCACGCGCCGAGGGAAGTTCAGCCCCTCCCGTCGCGCACTGGGTGACCACCTGGACGGCGATGCCCCAGCTCACCGAGCCCGCCAACCTGCCACCGGCACCGTTCACCGGGACCAAGTCGGTCCTGGTCGACACCACCCTGCGCCAGACACTCCGCGTCACCACCGGAGGCCGGAAGCTGCGCCTGCGCTTCTCCAACGCCTACGGCGACACCCAACTCCCACTCACCGCCGTGACACTGGCGCTCCCGCAGGACGGCAAGGCGGGAGCGAGTGCGACCGTGCCCGGCAGCGGCAGGCCGGTCACCTTCGCCGGACGCAGATCGGCGACCGTCCCCGTCGGGGCCCAACTGGTCTCCGACCCAATGGACTTGGACCTGCGTGCCGCGTCCGTCCTGACTGTGACGACGTACCTGGCGACGGGCCAGCCCTCCCTCGCGCTCACCTCGCACCCGGGCTCGCGCACGACGTCGTACCTCCGCACCGGCGACCACACCGAGGACCAGGATCTGCTGCCCGGGGCGACCCCGGTCGACCACTGGTATCTGCTGAGCGACGTCGAGGTCCTGGCCCCGCGCGCCACCACGGCCGTAGCGATCCTCGGCGACTCGCTCACCGACGGACGAGGCTCCACGACCAACGCCAACGACCGCTGGCCCGACCAGCTCTACGACCGCCTCCGCACCCACCCCGCCACCGCGGCCGTAGCGATCCTGAACCAGGCCGCCGGCGGCAACCGGGTCCTCAACGACGGGCTCGGTCCCAACGTGCTCGCCCGCCTCGACCGTGACGTTCTCTCCCGCAGCGGGGTCACCCGCCTCATCGTCTTCGAGGGCGTCAACGACATCGGCACCGCCGACGCGACCCCCGCCGCCCAACACCAGGTCACGGAAGACCTGTTGGCCGCCTACGGCCAGATCGTGGTCCGCGCCCACGCCCAAGGCATCCGGGTCCACGGCGCGACCTTGCTGCCCTTCGGCGGCAACACCTACGACGACCCGGCGGGCGAACGCGAGTCCTCCCGCCGGGCGGTCAACACCTGGATCCGCACGGCCGGTTGCTTCGACGCGGTCCTCGACTTCGACCGCGCCGTACGCGACCCCGCCGACCCGCGCCGCCTGCTTCCGTCCCTCCAGGTCGGCGACTGGCTGCATCTCAATCCGGCGGGGTACGGCGTGCTGGCGGCGACAGTCCCCGCCGGACTGCTGCGGTAGCACCTGGCCGGCGGATCGGGGCGCAAAAAATCGGCGGTGCCTGATCGGTGCCGGTGAGTGGTGCGTCGTGCGTGCGGCTGCAAGGCGGAAGGGACGTTGACATCAGCGGCTGCCGTCACGGGCGCCGAGAACGGGGGAGCCGGCGACCGATGGCAACTCCGCCGGGGCTCACGCCCTTTGGGCAGTGGGGGAGTGCGTGCCACGCCCCGCGTCTGCGACAGGATCCGCCGGACAGGCCCTAGAGGACAGGCTCCTCCGCGACAGCGCCGGCGGGAGTCGCGGTGCCGGCGGCGGGTGAACTCCCCTTCGCCGGAAGGTGGTTGAAGAGCAGGTTCAGCAGGATCGCCGTCAGGCAGCCCGCGCTGATACCGCTGTTCATCACCGTCTGGAACCAGTCCGGGAACTGTGCGTAGATTGTCGGCACCCCGACCGGGAGCACGCCCACGGCCACCGAGACGGCGACGACCGTGAGGTTGTGGTTGTCCTTGAAGTCGACCTGGGTCAGGGTCCGCAGACCGCTCGCGGCGACCGTGCCGAACATGACCAGGCCCGCGCCGCCGAGCACCGGCGCGGGTATCGCCGCGACGACCGCGCCGAGCTTGGGCAGCAGGCCGAGGACCACGAGGATGCCACCGGCGACCGCGACGACCCAGCGGCTGCGGACGCGGGTCATGCCGACGAGGCCGACGTTCTGCGCGTACGCCGTGTACGGGAAGGTGTTGAAGATGCCGCCGAGGACCGTGGAGAGGCCGTCGGCGCGCAGTCCGTCCGCGAGGGAGCGCGGCTCGATCCTGCGATCGGTCATCTCGCCGACCGCGATCAGGTCACCGGTCGTCTCGGTCATCGTCACCAGCGCCACCACCAGCATCGACACGATCGCCGAGGCGTGGAAGGTGGGCGTACCGAAGTGGAACGGCGTGCTGATGCCGACCCAGTCGGCGTCCCCGACCCCGCTGAAGTCCGTGAACCCGAACACCACCGCGGCCACCAGCCCCACGGCCATGCCGATCAGCACCGCGATCCGGCTGAGGAAGGCCGGCGCGAACCGCTGCACACCGAGGACGACCGCGAGGACGAACGCGGCGAGAGCGATGTTCTTCGGCTCACCGAAGTCCTTCGCGCCCTGGCCGCCGGCCGCCCAGTTGCCCGCCGCCGGCAGCAGCGACAGACCGATGATCAGGATCACCGTGCCGGTGACCAGCGGCGGGAAGAAGCGCAGCAGCCTGCCGAAAACGGGCGCCAGGAGAGCGATGGCGAGCCCGGCGATGATCACGGAGCCGTAGATCGCGGGCAGTCCGCCGCCCGTCGTACCGATCAGCACCATCGGCGACACTGCGGCGAACGTACAGCCCTGCATGATCGGCAGCCGCACGCCGAACCGCCAGAAACCTATGCACTGGATGAGCGTGGCTATCCCGCACACCAGCAGGTCCGCGGTGATCAGATACGCCAGATCGGCGGCCGACAGCTTCATCGCCCCGCCCACGATCAGCGGCACCGCCACCGCGCCCGCGTACATCGCGAGCACATGCTGGAGCCCGAAGGCGGCCAGTTGCCGTACGGGTGGGACCTCGTCGACTGGATGCACGGGTGCGGGTGCGGGTGCGGGTGTGGTCGTGGCCATGGGCACTCCTGAGCGGCGGAGAGGGGAGAAACGTGCGAACAGTTCGAGACCGTAGGCGCCTTGAACAGTTTGTTGATTTCTGGGTTGTTGCCGCTGTGTGTCATGCCCATCTGCTATGTGTGCGACCCACGTACCGCCGCCAGCAAGGCATCCCAGTCAGGCAGTTTGACCACACCACCCCGCCCGAGCGAGGCCCCCAACTCCGCCTCGGCCCGCTCGATGGCCTCCCACCCGACCCACTCGACCGGATCGATCCCCTCGGCGCGCAGCACGGTGAGGGGATCTTCGGGCAGTTCCTTCGCTACGAGCACGGAGGCGTCCGCGAGCAGGGACGTCACCGTCTCCTTGGCGTCCGGGCGGTTGGTGCCGATGACGCCGGTCGGGCCCCGCTTGATCCAGCCGGCCACGTACTCGCCGGGTACGGTCCGCCCTTCGCGTACGACACGGCCCGCCCGGTGCGGCACGGTGCCCTGCTCGGCGTCGAACGGCAGCCCGTCGAGCGGCACCCCGCGATAGCCCACCGAGCGCAGCACCAACTGCGCCTCGATCTCCTCGAATTGGCCCGTGCCGACCACTCCGCCCCGCCCGTCCGGCGCGGTGCGTTCGAAGCGCACGGCGCCCACGCGCCCCGCGTCGGCGAGGAGTTGGACGGGACGGAGGAAGAAGCGGAGGTGGATGCGGCGTGGGGCACCCTGAGGAGGGAGCGCGGCCCAGTTGCGAAGGGCCTCCACGTTGCGACGTTGGGTGCCGGGCAGGGCGGAGGAGTCGAGGCAGTCCGGGTCGAGCGCCAACTCGGCCGGATCCACGGTCACTTCGGTGTCCGGGAGGCCGCCCAGTTCGCGCAGCTCCTTGGTGGTGAAGCGGGCCTGCGACGGACCGCGCCGGCCGACCATGTGGACGTCCGTGACCCCGCTCGCGGCCAGCGCGGTGAGCGCGGCCTGCGGTATGTCGGTACGGCTCAGCTCGGCCGCGCCGCGCGCCAGCATCCGCGTGACGTCCACCGCGACGTTGCCCACGCCGATGACCACGGCCGAGCGCGCGCCGAGCACGAAACCGTCGGCGGTGGAGTCCGGGTGGGCGCTGTACCAGGACACGAACTCGGTCGCCGACCAGCTGCCCGGCAGCTCCTCGCCGGGAATTCCCAGATGGCGGTCGGTGGCGGCACCCACGCAATACACGACCGCGTCGTACAACTCCCGCAATCGGGCGGCCGACAGTCCGCCGGGTCCCACGAGCACCCCGCCGAGGAATCGCACCCGCCCGTGCTCCAGGACCGCCCGCAGATTGTTCTGCAGCGACTTGATCTTCTCGTGGTCCGGCGCCACGCCGTAGCGCACCAGACCGTACGGGCACGGCAGCCGGTCCAGGACGTCGACCAGCACCCCGGGTTCCAACTGGACCAGGCTCTGGGCGGTGTAGACCCCGCTCGGCCCGGAGCCGACGACGGCGACACGCAGCACGGCGGAACTCCTCACCCGTCAGGCACGCAGGAGAACGCTGATTCGCCAGACCACTGACACCTCCAGGATCGCACCACCGGTGCTCCGCTGACAGGGTGCCGAACGCACCCGTAGGCGCTGGGGGCGCGCGTGTCCGTTCGTATGGAATGTGATCATGCGGTTACGTTGCGTGTGTGCTAGAAGCATCCTTTGTTAATCTTTCCGATCGCTCTCCGTCGGACGGTGCGGTGTCGGTGTGGCCCGCGTGGGAAGTGCAGGAGCACGACGGGGCCACCTCGTGGTTCCACGTCCGGCTGGCCTTCCCCGACGGCGCACGGGTCGACGCCCTCGCCGTGGTGTCCGAGCAGAACGTCTCCGTCGAGGACGTACGGGCCCAACCGGCCCTGTCCCTCGACGACTTGACGGTGCTGGCCGACTGGCTGGAGGGGCCGCTCTGCGAGGCGTGCGGGCTGGAACCGGTGCCGGCGGACGGGGAGGAGTGGACGGAGTCGGGCGGAGCGCGGCGGGCGCGGCCGGCCTGGCCGCGAGGCATCGAGGGTCGGTGGCAGATCGCCCAGGAGTACCGCGCCGCACAGGAGGAGGGGGCTGATCCCGTCCTCGCGGTGATGTGTGCGACCGGGCACAGTCGGCGCCGGTCTCTTCGGCTCATCTCGCAGGCGCGGGACGCGGGTTTCCTGACGCCTCGTCATGCCAGGCGCTGAGTAAGCCCGTTACGCGTCGGAGGGCTCGGCCGGCCGGTCGTCGGCCGAGCTTTCGGGTGTGAGTGCAGGCGTGGGTGCGGGCGGCGTGGGGGTGGGTGTGGATCTGTAGTCCGTCGCGAAGAACCGTGACAGGTCGGTGTCGGCAGCCCCGGCCCGCGCACGGGCCTCCGGCGGAATCCCCAACTCCCAGTCGAGTCCGTACCGTTCGAACAACTCGGTCCGCAGCACCGGAATCGACATCGGCACCCCCGGCACGAGCGCCGAGTAGACCGCGCCCATGAGCAGGGCCCGCAGCATCGGGTAGTCGGAGGGGACGTTCCCCGACCCGTACCGCGCGATCGTCTGCCCGAGTAGCTCGGACAGGCGTCGCTGCTCCGGGCACTGGACGAAGCCCTCGCCCTGGAGGAGTCCGGCCATGTGCTGGCGCATCAGTACGGGCCGGTCGTGTGCGAGGCCCAGGATTGCGTCGATGGCCCGCGCCATCCGCTCCCGCCCGTCGTCGGTCCGGGGCTCGCGCTCCAGGGCCTCCTCCAGCGTGCGGTGCATCAGACGGTGCACGGCGGACTGCACGAGCTGGCGCTTTCCGGGGAAGTAGTACGACACCAGACCGCGCGCCGAGCCGGCCCGGTCCGCGATGTCGCCCAAGGTCGTGGCCTCGTACCCACGCTCACCGACCAGTTCCAGGGCCGCCTGCAGGAGTCGTTCCCGGGAACGCCGTCGCAACTCTTCATTGACCGATGCGCTTCGCGGGGACATGCTGTAACTCCTGCGTTGACTGGCTATCAGCCAACTATACTCAGGACGTCCGGGTCTCCCGTCGAGGGGGCTCGGCGCATGCTGCCGTCCGTCTGGGGCGACGCGGGGGATCGTCTCAGGCGGGCGGCTCCTTTTCACCCCAATGGTTTCCTTGGGCGACTTTTGAACCGGTGTCCGGCGCCGCCTTCTCGCACATCTGTCGCACGGCACGTGATCCGTCCCTAGAGTGGGCACGGATATCGAGCCGAGGAGGCGCACGGGCATGGAGCAGGACCAGCAGATCTTCGCGCGGATCAACGAGATGGTCGACGACGAGCGCAAGCTCCGGGAGGCCGTCGCGTCCGGCACGATCGACAGCGCCACGGAGCATCAGCGACTCGGGCAACTGGAACGCGAACTCGACCAGTGCTGGGACCTGTTGCGCCAGCGCCGCGCCAAGGCGGAGTTCGGGGAGAACCCTGACGAGGCGCGGGTGCGGCCGGAGTCCGAGGTGGAGGGGTATCAGGGGTGAGGTGACGCGCGTTGGCGTGAGCTGACGGGTGGGGAGGCCGCGTCGGCCCGGACGGGCGCGGCCACGGATTGTTTCGCCCCGTTTCGTTACTGCTGATCGCTTCGGTGCTTCGTCGCTATTTGCCGCGCGCGGCAAGCCTGTTGGTGATCTCGGCCTTGACCGTCTCGTGCAGTTCGTCCGACGTGAAGCCGAGGTTGCGCAGGATCTGCGCGGCCGGGCTCTCCTCGACGCGGATCAGTCCCAGCAGCGCGTGTTCCGTGCCGACCCAGTCGTGGCCGAGGTCGGCCGCCGCGCGGCGGGCCTGGTCGATGGCCTCCTTGCTCTCGGGCCGGAACGCGATGTGACCCCGCAGCACCTTCGCCCCGGCCGGCGGCAGCGCTTCCTCGATCGCGTCGCGGACGCGCTGCTCCGACTCGGTCTTCGCCACCAGCACCTCGTACGCCAGGCCCTGCGGTTCGCCGAGCAGGCCGAGCAGAAGGTGTTCGGTGCCGATGGAGTCGTGCCTGTGCGTTCGAGCGGCCTCCTGCGCGAGCACGATGCTGTGCCGGTTGAGGTTGGTGTACCGCTCGAAGGGGCCGGGTGCGTGGCGTTGCTGGGCGGCCTGTTTGGACACCCCGATGGCGTCGCCGATCTCGGTCCACGACGCGCCGACCTGCTTGGCCTTGCTGACGTAGTGGTCGATGAGCTGGTCGCCGAGGTCGGACAGGGTCTGGGCACGCAGCCGCGCTTCGCTGATGCGGGCCAGTTCGTTGGTGTCGGGGAGCTCCTCGTCGAGACGGGCGATCAGATCGGCGAGGCTGATGTCGAGTGGGCTCATGCGTCAACCTTAAGTTGACGATGCTCAATCGTCAACTTGTAATTGACGATCGTTCGGGGTGCTCCCGCGTGATGATCCGGAGGTGCTCCAGCCCGATGATCAGGCTCCGGCCCAATGATGAGTCAGCCCAGCAGCCGCCCTACCTCCGCCCGGCAAGCTCAAGCACGGGACGCAGACCGTCCGGCCGCTCGGTCACCAACCGGTGGTCCACGAAGTGCACCCCGCAGCCCAGAGCGGCCGCCCCGCCGTCCGCCCGCCGGTCGTCACCGACCATCAGCACGTCCTTCGGGTCGACACCGAGCGCCTCGCAGGCGACGCTGAACAGGCGCGGGTCCGGCTTCTGGATGCCGTGTTCGTACGACAGGACGTACGCGTCCACGTACGGGTCGAGACCGTGCTCGCGGAACACGGGCCGCAGATCCCAGCCGATGTTGCTGACCACGCCCACGCCGATCCCGCGCTCGTGCAGGGTCCGCAGCACGTCTTCCGTGTCCGGGTACGGCGTCCACGCGGCCGGCGTCATGTGCCGGTCGTACAGCGCGTCGTGCAACGCCGGGTCGGGGAGCGGGACTTGGCGCGAGACGCCGGTGTACGCGGCCCGGTGCAGCGCGGAACTCTCGTCCCGGATCGCCCACACCTCCGCGAACTCCTCGGGCAGTTGCTCGGGCTGCGCCCCACCCGGCATCGCCCCCGCCGACTCCAGCGCCCATGCCGCCTCGGTCAACTCCGGTTCGGGCAGCGCGGTCCCGGTCTCGCGCAGCACGGCACGCAGCCAGGACTCGGTGGACTCGATGCGGAAGAGGGTTCCGGAGAAGTCGAAGAGGACGGCATTCATGCGGTGATCTTACGCAGCGACATTCTGCTTGTTGCGTGTGCTGTGCGTCCCGCTGCGGCCGCGCTCACACCCGCCACCGTTCGTACGCCCCCACGGCCACCGCCACCACGAACGCCCCCAGCACCCACCCGCCCACCACATCCGACGGCCAGTGCACGCCCAGCCACACACGGGTGATTCCCACACCCACAACGGAGATCACGGCCAGGGTCATGGCCGTACGCCACACAGCGCGTCCGGCGCCGTAGTCGTGGAGCAGCCACAGGAGCAGGCCGCAGACCACCGTGGCGGTCATGGCGTGGCCCGAGGGGAAGGCTGCGTAGTCGGCCGAGTCGACGGGGTCGGGCCATACCGGGCGGGGGCGGTTGACCAGCGCCTTCAGGGTTTGTTGCAACAGTGTGCCCAGCGCACATGTGGCCCCCAGCCATAGAGCTGTCCACCATGCCGAACGTCGCCACACCAGCCACACCATGGCGGCCGCACACACGAGGCGCAGGGTGAGCGGGTCCCAGACCCAGTCCGTCAGGATGCGGAACGTGTGCGTCAGTCCGTGGTCCTCGACCGCCCAGCGATGCGTGGTCCGGGCGATCCGCGCGTCGACGTCGATCAGCGGACGCCACTCCACCGCGACCAGGGTGAGGAGCAGCGCGGAGCACAGGGCGAGGGTGATGCCGGTCTGCCGGAGAGTCGGGGGGCGAGGCGGGTAGTGCATGGGACGATCCTCGCCGACTCGCGGTGGGCGGAGTCAACTCCGCTCCGGGACTACATCCTCTTGGGCCCCTCCTTGCCCCTACCCCGGTCCTTTCTCGCCCCTCCTCGACCTTCCCTCGGCCCTTCCCCGGCCCTCCTCAGCCGAGCGCCCGCAACCCCGGTACGAACGCCACGAGAACCGGCACCACCGGCACCAGTGCCGCCGTGGCGGTGAACCCCAGGCGGCGCATCGCCGTGAGCCGGTCCGGGGGAGTGAGCAACCGGTGCACCCGCTGCGGCACATGCGCGTGCGGCGTGGGGCACGGCCCGAACACCCCACGGTCCTCGTTGAGTTCGACCAGTGCGAGGGCGGTCGTGAGGCGGCCGAAGCGCCGGGAGGCCATGTCGTCGGCGGCGAGTTCGACCAGCCGGTGCATCTCGTCCCGGAACGCGGCGAACACCGGCACCTGCGGAAACCCGTTCGCGAGCGCGCCCGAGCAGTGCAGCAGCCAGTCGTGCCGGGCCTGCGCGTGCCCCTGCTCGTGCGCGAGCAGCGAGTCCAGTTGCCGCCCCTTGAGGCGTCGCAACGCAGCTGTGGTGATGACCAGTTGGGGCGCGGCACCGGCCATCCACCAGGCGTCCGGGCGCTCCCCCTCAAGGATGACCAGCGGCTCGGCACCGGGCTCCTCGCCGGGCAACACCGGGGCGCGCACGAGGAGTTCGGCCCTGCGCAGCCGGCGTCGCACCCGGGCCCGTACGACTTCACGGACCAGCATCGCCGCGGTCCACGCCCCGCCGCACGCGAGGGCCACCGCGGTCGTGGCGGCCCAGGGCCCGGTCGTCACAAGGGGATAGGCGTCCACGACCGCGTGCGGGGCGTTGGCGAACACATGGCCGCGCACCGCCTGCCACGCGGCGGCGGCGCTGAGCGTCATCGACAGGACGCAGCACAGGAGTACGGCCGCCACCACGCACTGCCACACCCACAGCGCGAGCACCGGCTCATGGTCCGGCCAGTCGGCCCGGGCGAGCAGCCGGGGGGCGACGACGGCGGCCAAGGCGCCGAGCAGCAACAGTGCCGCGGGGACCATCATGGGAGCACCCTATGAGCGCCGCGGTGATCAGGGGTACGGCTTGTTACGGCAAAGTGACGCAGACCACGATTTCGTACAGCGGCACTTGTCGCGCCTCGCGCGGAGACTGACCCCCTCCGGGCAGTCGCGCGCCCGTCCCGCCTAGTGCGGCGCCCGTCCCCCTTCGTGCAGCCGCGCCCACTCCCCGCGCTTCACTCCCGCCTCGCCCCCGCCGCCCCGCCGTTTAGAGCGTCAGCAACATAGCGACCATGCCGATCCCCATCGACAACCGGCACGCCCGCGCCAACTCCGGCCGGTCGCCCCAACCGACGCTCCCGGTGCCGACGGCCACGCCGCTGACCGCTCCGGTGACGGGCACCAGCCGGATGCCCGACAGCAGCACGTATCCCACGAAGTAGAGGAGCAACGCGCCCGTCACGAGCGGCACTCCGGAATCGCCGTGCTCGTGGTGGTGCGGGGGCGAGGCAGCCATCGCGAGCGCCATGTAGACCATGGCCGCGGTGCCCAACAGATGGTGCACATGGTGCGGACTCCTGCGCGCCGACCACAGGGCGCGCAGCGCCGCCGCGCCGAACACCGCCGCGTAGGCGGGCCACGCCCACGACGGCGGGGTGAACACCGCGGCGGGCACGGCCATCGCGGCCATGCCGAACCCCATCAGTGCCTCGCCGCCCGCGGCCCGGCGCTGTTCCTCGACGGGGCTGCGCATCCGCAGCAGGCAGTAGGCCCCGGTCGCCGCGCACAGCGCGACCAAGAGCCAGCCGGGCGAAGCCGGTCCACCGTGCACGCGCATCCCCCCTGGTCCACGTCCTGGTCTACGTCTGCTCCGCGTCTGCGTCTGCTCCGCGTCTCGGAAGATCGGCCGGGCGCACCTGCCCTCCCGTCCCCCGCCTCACTCTCCGCCGATGTTCGGTCACAGGATGCCCGTGCCGCACGGGGCGCAACCAAGCGCAACGGTGTACACGGGGAGCATTCGGCGGAGTGCGGCAGCCCGGTGGCGCCTCGGCGGCATGCCCGGTGGAAATGTTTCACGAGTAAAACACCTGCTAAACTTACTTCCATGAGCAGTGCGACCCCCACCCCCACCCAGCGAGTCCGACATCTTCCGCTCACCGGCGTGCTGCGCCTCGGCCGGCCCTCCGACATCTGGTTCAAGCCCGCGCTCAGCGCGGTCGCCTCGGTCGCCCCGCCCAACCTGACCCTGCTGGCCCTCGGCCGCCTCGACCTGGCGATGTACACCATGGCCGGCTCTTTGTGCGCGCTCTACGCCCACAACAAGCCGTACGCCGCCCGGGCCCGCGCCCTGGTCTGGGTGGTGCTCGGGATGATCGCCGGTCTCGCCGTCGCGCTGGTCACGGCCTCGCTCACCACGAACGCCGTCGTGCTGGTCACGGTCGGCGCCGCCCTGGCCGCCGTACAGAAGGGACTGTGCGACGCGACCCGGATCGGTCCGCCCGGCAACGTGGTCCTCACCTTCATCAGCTCCGCCTCGCTCTTCGCACCGCAGACACTCGGCCAGGTCCCCGGCCACCTCGCACTGGCCGCCGCCGCGGGCGTCTGGGCCTGGCTCGTCGGCATGGCCCCCGCACTCGTCCGCCCCTACGGCCCCGAGCGCCGCGCCACGGCCCAGGCCCTGAACGCCGCCGCCACGTACGCCGCCACGCGCGGTACCGGAGAGCACGCGCGGGGCGCCGCAGACGGCCACGCACGCAGCACCGGAGGCGCCCACGCGCCCGGTACCGAAGACGGCCATGCACCCGCCCCAGGAGACGCCCCCGCACCCGGCACCCATGGCGCCCCCGCCCCCGAAGACACCGCCCCCGCACGCGCGCGTGCCACCGCCGCAGCCGCCATCCACGGCGCCTGGCAGTCCCTCCTCGCCACCGGCGCCCGCACCGCACCCCGGCGCGCTCTCGAACGCCTCGTCGTCCGTGCCGAGGTCGCGCTCGCCGCGCCGGCGGACGCCGATCCGGAGCGGCTGCGCAGCTGGGCCCGCGAACTGCGTGGCAGGGGACCGGTCCCGCAGACCGACGTCTCGGCGGGCGCCGTAGACGAACTGCTCGGTGTGGACGCCGAACTCGCCGTCCCCGTCCGCCCGTTGTGGACCAGGCTCGGTCCGCTCACCCCCCTCATGCTGCGTACGGCGCTCGGCTGCGCGCTCGCCGGATACGCCTCCCTCGCGCTCGGTGTCGGCCGCCCCTACTGGGCCCTCGTCACCGCCGCCTCCCTCTACCAGGCCAACATCACGCTCACCTGGGGACGGGGCGTGCAGCGGGTCGTCGGGAATCTCGCCGGGGTGCTCGTCTTCGCCGCGGTGGTCCCGCTCGCCCACGCCCACCCGGCGGCCCTCGTGCTGTGCTGCCTCGCCTTCAACTTCGGTGCCGAGGCGCTGATCGGCCGCAACTACTGGCTCGGCAGTGTCTGTGTGACCCCGATGGCGCTGCTCATCACGGAGTTCGCCCGGACGCAGCAGCCCGGTGAGCTGATCACCGAGCGGGTCGTCGACACCCTCGTCGGCGCGCTGGTGGGCCTCGTCGCCGCGGCCGTCGTCACCAACCGGCGCGCGACCGACCGTATCGAGGAGGCGCTGACCGCGGTGGAACGGGCCCGCGAGCGGGCCGCGCGCCTCCTGGCGGAGCCGGCTCCCGCGCGCGGGGCCCTCGATTCCGCGCACCGCGCGCTCGCCGCCGCGCTGGTCGAACTGCGCGCCACCGCCGACGCCGCGTCCGGCGAGTGGTGGCAGCGCGCGCTGCCGCAGGAGCGGGTCGTGCTCGCCGAACAGTCCGGACACCGTACGCTCGCCGCGACGGTACGACGCCGGGAGTCGCACTCCTGGCCGACCGGGGATCGGCGCACGGGCGGAAAGACGGAGGGCGTACGGGGATGACGGCAATGAACGGACGGCCGGTTGACGGGGACGGTGCGGCTCGCCCAACCCCTCCGAGTGTGACCCGGAGCGACACCGTCGCCGCCGTCGTCGGGCAGTGGCAGGCCGTGCACCCCGACCTCGACACCGGCCCGATGGAGATCATCGGCCGGATCAACCGGTGCGCCGCCCTGCTCCAGCAGGCCGAGGACGCGCCCCTGCGCCGGGCCGGGCTCAGCCGCCCCGAGTTCGACCTGCTCGGCGCGCTCCGGCGCACCGGGCACGAGCTGACGCCGAGCGAGCTGACCCGTGAGACCTTCTCCTCGGGCGCCGCCGTCACCAAGCGCCTCAAGCAGCTGACCGAACGCGGGCTGGTCGAGCGCCGCGGTGACACCCGCGACCGCCGCGTCGCCCACGTCCGCCTCACGGACACCGGCCGCGACCTCGTGGACGCGATCCTCCCCGAGCAGCTCGCCTACGAGACCACCGTGCTCGCCGGTCTGGACACCCCGGGGCAGGGCGAACTCGCCTCCCTGCTGGGTGAGTTGCTGGTCCAGCTGGAAGGCCGACTGGGCATGCTGCGCGTCTGAGGCCGTACGCGGGCGTCGACAGACCGTTGACGCGAGTCGCGTGATCTCCCTACGTTCGATCAAGCCGGTTCGGGACGCCGACTGGCGTACGACATGTCGAACAAGGGATTGATGTCGTGGCAGCCGAAACCTCCGCCGCTCCTGTTTCCGGGAACCTCACCATCGACCTCGGTACCGACACGGGCCCCTTCCATGGAGGCGCGAGCGGCACGCTCTACGGCCTGTACGGCGACGGCGTCCCCAGCCGCAACGCCGTCGAGGGCATGTACGTCCGCACGGTCTCCACCAAGGCCCAGGACGGCACCCAGCACCCGGGCGCCGACGCCCTGGAGATCCTGCGCCCGTTCGTCGAGGCGGGCGGCAAGGACGTCTACGTCTACATGACCGACATCTACCGCGGCTTCCCCTACGAATGGCCGGGCGACACCGGAGCCGAGCGCCTCGCCGACTTCACGGCCCGCGTCCGCCGCCAGGTCGAGCAGGTGCTGACGCTCGGCGCGTACAAGTCCCATGTCGTGTACGTCCCCTTCAACGAGCCCGAGGGCAACATGTTCGGCACGGGGGAGTGGAGCTACGACCAGGTCTCCTGGCGCACCGACCCGGGCCACTACTTCACCGCCTGGCGTGACATCTACCGCCTCATCAAGGAACTCGACCCCGGTGCCCGCATCGCCGGCCCCAACACCTGTCTCCTGTACGACGAGGTCCGGGGCTTCCTGGAGTTCGCCAAGGCGGAGGACGTACTGCCCGACGTCATCACCTGGCATGAGCTGACCTCGCCGGACGAGATCCGCACGAGCGTCGCCAAGTACCGTGCGCTGGAACGGGAGTTGGGCATCGGCCCCCTGCCCGTCAACATCAACGAGTACGCCCACAACTACCACTTGTCCGTCCCGGGCCAGATGATCCAGTGGATCGCCGCGATCGAGGAGTCCAAGGTCGACGGCGACATGGCGTACTGGAACATCGACGGCAACCTCAACGACTCGGTCGTGGAGGCCAACAAGGGCAACGGCCAGTGGTGGCTGTTCAACGCCTACGGGCAGTTTACGGGCAACACCGTCCGGGTCACCGCGCCCCACCCCAACGTCCAGTACACGCTGCAGGGCGTCGCCGTGCTCGACCGTGCCAAGCGGCAGGCGCGGGTACTGCTCGGCGGCGCGGGCGGCTCCGCGGACGTCGTGTTCGAGCACGTCGACTCCGAAGTCTTCGGTACGACTGTCCATGTGCGGTTGCTGGAGATTCCCTGGACGGGGCAAGTCGGCGCCTCCGCGCAGCCGTTGCGGCTGGCGGACCATGAACTCCCCGTCGTGGAGGGCAAGGTGACGCTGCGTCTGGTCGGCCTGGAGGCGATGTCGGCGTACCAGGTGATCCTGTCCCCGGGTGGTGAGGGAGCCGTGGCGCTGTCGCCCTCGGTCGGCTGGCGGCGCTCGTACCAGGCGGAGGACGCGGCCTACATCGGTGACGGCCACTCGCTGAACGGGCCCGAGGGGTCCCCGTCCGACGTCGACAAGTTCGCCGGCTCGACCGGCTACCACGTGGGCGGACTGCGCACCGGTTCCGACGGCGTGCTCGTCTTCTCCGTGGAGGTCCCGCGGGACGGGACGTACGACGTGAGTGTCTTCGCCAACTCCCACAACCTGGCCGACGCGGTGCGCGAGCAGGGGCCCACCAATGTCTTCCTCCGTGTCGACGGCAGCCACCCGCAGGAACTCCGCCTGCCGCTCGGCTACAAGTGGGCGGTGTGGGGTCACACCGACACCCGGGTCGAACTGACCGCCGGCGCGCACACGATCACCCTCGCCGCCGAGGACCCCGACCTCGGTGTCACGCGGGGCGACGCGGTCGTCGACCGGCTCGGCCTCGCCCTGCGCGACGACCAGGTGACCGCACCCGCGCTGTACGACGCCGAGTTCGCGGTCCTGGGCGGTGGCGCTCGCGTCGACTACGCACAGCGCGGAGCCTCCGGTCCCGGTGTCGCCGTACTGCCGCGGGGCGGCACCGCAACCTTCTGGGTGCACGCGGCGGACGACGGGGAGGCGACCGTGACCATCGATCGGATCGGCCTCGGGGAGGGCGAGTTGACCATCAACGGCGAGAACGTGGGGATGGTCGGCGAAGTCGACAGGGGGATTGCCGGTGGAGGTGACATGGGGATTGCCGGCGGAGATGACATGGAGATCGTTGAACGATCCTATGTTCCCCTGTTCCTCGCGTCGGGCATCAACAAGATCACCATCGCCGGCACCTCGGACCGACTCGTCCTCGACCGTCTCCAGGTAGGTCCTTCACGCGGCCTCCTCCCCACCTCGACGCACCCGGCTGAGGAAGGCACGACGACCGGCAGCGCCCGGGTCACCGGCGCCCACACGTTCGCCACGGGCGGCAAGGCGGTCGACGGCATCGGCGGCGGCGCCGCGAACGCGCTCACGCTCACCGTGACGGCGGAGCGGGCCGGACGCCACGCGCTCACGATCCGCTACTCCAACGGCGAGCAGGCACCCGCCACCCACTACAACCCGGACCCGGTCTGCCGCCACGCGGACATCGCGGTCAACGGGGCCGCCCCGCAGCGCGTCCTGTTCCCCACCACCTTCCACTTCAACAACTTCCACGACCTCTCCGTCCCCGTCACCCTCGACCAGGGCACCAACACCCTCACTTTCACCGCCGACGAACTCCCGGACCACGACGGCCACTCCAGGAACCAGTACGGCCAACGCTCCGCGTACGCGCCGGTGATCGACCGGGTGACGGTGACGCGGTTGGCGTGAGGGTGAGGGCGGGAGGAGGGGAGGCGGGGGCGCCGCCTCAACCCTCCTCGCCCGCCGCATACACCCCGAACATCGCCCCCTGCGGATCCCGCAGCACCGCGATTCGCCGTACGTCGGCGATGGACGTGGGCTCCATGACGACCGCGCCGCCCGCCTCCGTCGCCACGGCAGCGGTGGCGTCGACGTCCGACACCGCGAAGTACGGCAGCCAGTGCGGAGGCACCTCCGGTGGGAACTTCGCGTCCATCGTCATCATGCCGCCGAAGTCGGCGCCGTCGATGCCCCATTGCGGGTAGTGCTCGGAGGGACGGACGGTCCAGCCGAACACCGTCGTGTAGAAGGTCTCGGCCCGCTCGGGCGCCCGCGTCAGCAGCTCCACCCAGCCCAGCGCGCCGGGCGCGTTGAACAACCCGGCGCCCGGGAAGGTCCGCGCCTGCCACATCTGGAACGCGGCGCCCCCCGGGTCGAGGGCGACCGCGAAGCGCCCGATGTCGAACACGTCGATCGGTTCCATCAGCAGCGTCCCGCCCGCCGCCCGCACCTTCTCCGCCGTCGCGTCGGAGTCCGTCACCGCGAACGACACGTTCCACGCCACCGGCTGCGACTCCTGGAACAGCGGCGTCAGCGCGGCGACCGCCGCGTCCCCGATGTGCGCGAACGTGTAGCCGCCCGCCTCCGGCCGGGGATCGGTCTCCGGACGCCAGCCGAACACGTCCGAGTAGAACCGCTTGGCCGCCTCCAGATCACTGGTCCCGAGCTCGGTCCAGCAGGGCCCGCCGGTCACCGGCCTGTCGAGCTTCATGGCGTTCCTTCCGCAGAAAGCTCCCCTCCCAGCACGCTAAGCCCGGGCCGCGACCCCGGCCATCCGGCACGGAGAAGGGCGCCACAGCCGCCGTAGACCCAAGACCTACATCCCCGGCCGGTACCTCAGCGGATGATCCGCCGGCACCTCCACCAGTGCGATCCGCGTCCCGTCCGGATCCGAGATCCACATCTCCACCAGCCCCCAGGGTTCTTTCACCGGCGGCCGTACGATCTCGACCCCCTTCGCCCGCAGCTCCTCGTGCGCGGCCTCCGCGTCCGCGACCTGCAGCCACAGCTGTACGGCGGGGGAGGGCGGGGTGTCGGAGCGTCCGGAGACCTCCAGGAACCCCCCGCCGAGGAAGTAGACGGTCCCGCGTTCCACACCTGTGCCGAACTCCCGGTAGACGGGCAGGCCCAACTGCTCGCCGTAGAAGACGCGGGATCGTTCGGGATCGGTGGAGCGCAGCAGGATGCGGCTGCTCAGTACATGCACCATGCGGCCGGAGCCTAGTCGCAGGGGCCGCGTTACTCTCGTCTCTGCCTGAGCCGCGCCCTGATCGGAGTTGTGCACCATGGACACCGCCGCCACCGGACTGACCTTCCGCGACGCCACCGACGCCGATGTGGACGCCTTGGTCGTGTTGATCGAGTCGGCCTACCGGGGTGACGACAGCCGGGCCGGTTGGACCACCGAGGCGGACATCCTCGAAGGGCAGCGGACCGACCCCGAGGGCGTGCTGCAGGTCATCAAGTCGCCCGACAGCCGACTGATGACCGTCGAGCGCGACGGCCGCGTCGTGGCCTGTTGCCAGCTCGAACACCGGGGCGAGCACGCGTACTTCGGGATGTTCGCCGTCAGCCCGCAGCTCCAGGGCGGCGGCCTCGGCAAGGTCATCATCGCGGAGGCGGAGCGCATGGCCAAGGAGACCTGGGGGGTGCGGGAGATGCACATGACCGTGATCTCCGTACGCGACGACCTCATCGCCTGGTACGAGCGCCGCGGCTATCGCCGTACGGGCCGGATGACCCCGTTCCCGTACGGCGACGAGCGGTTCGGCATTCCGCAGCGCGACGACCTGCAGTTCGAGCTGCTGGTCAAGGAACTCGCATAGCCGTTACGGCCGTTCCATCCGCTACGCCGTGAAGCGGCCCGTGCGTTTGATCTCCGGGTAGTCGGTGGTCGCGCCGTCCAGCCCCAGGGCGCGTACGAGCCGCAGCTGGTCCTGTGTGTTCACGACCCAGCCGATGATCTTCAAGTCCGCCTTGCGGGCCGCCTCGACGACCTCCAGGGTCAGCCGGCGGATGTTGAGGCAGACCGTCTCGGCACCGGCCTCGGTGGCGCGTTCCACCACGTCGGGGCCGAAACGGCTGGCGATCAGCGCGGTCCGTACGCCGGGCACCAGGCGGGCGATCTCGGCGATCGCCTCGTCGTGGAACGAGGACACCTCGACCCGTTCGACCAGGTTCCGCCGGTGCATGACCTCGGCCAGCGCCCGTGCCGCCGCCAGGTCCTTGATCTCGGCCTGGACCGGCGACTTGACCGCGTCCAGGACCTCTTCGAAGACCGGTACGCGCTCGCCGCGGCCCGCGTCCAGGGTGCGCAGTTCGCCGAGGGTCCGCTCGGCGATCGGGCCGGTCCCGTCGGTCGTACGGTCCACGTCGGCGTCGTGCATGACGACGAGGGCGCCGTCCTTGCTCAGATGCAGATCGAGTTCGATGACATCGAGGCCGGCCTGCTCGGCGGCGACGAAGGAACGGAGAGTGTTCTCGGGTTCGAGACCCATGACTCCGCGGTGACCGATGGTAAGGAAGTTCAAGGTTCAACTCGCTTCCGTCGACGGCGGCTCGGCACGCGCGCGCGGGCGCGGCCGGACACCGGCGTCCACGCGGCAGAGCCGCAGCCTAATGGCCGGGCCCGGCGATGTACCCGCGCGTACACGGTGGATTGGGGGTGACGGCCGGGGTGTACCTGGAGCGTACTGCGCGATGCCGTCACCCGGCCGTGGGCGAGTCCGGCGGCCGTTGACCGAAACCGCCCCTCGGTAACAGGAGCTCGCCCGTCTACCCCGCCACAGCGGAAGTAATCGTCTTCTTTGTGTCCGGCAGGAAAAAGAGCGGTGACGGACAGGGGGTGCAGGATGATTTGCGGAGCCTTGCCTTGCTAGGGGAAACCATGAACGCATACGGTGTCCAGACGCGAGGTTCTCCCGTGGAGGATGGGATATGACGGAAATTCTTGTGCAGGTGGGTTTTGAGGAGCGGTTTCCTCCCGTGACCAGGGTGGTGGAGCATCCGGCGTGGCCCGTGCTCAAGGATGCCGTGGAGCGGATCCGGCCATGGCAGTCGAAGGACGGCTCGATCGACTTCGCGGCCGAGGGCGCCCCGGGCCGCGCGGAGGCCGAGTCCGCCGTGCGCCGCGTGACGAGCGCCGTCGAGGAGCTTTCCCCGCTGCTCCCGCATGACGCGGCCTACCACGCCGCACTTGTCAGGGATCTGGCGCAGTGGGCCGACGACGGCTTCCAGGTGCCCGACTTCCTCGACTCGCTGCTGGCCTTCCAGCCCGCCGCGAACCGCCGGGACGGACTCCAGCACTTGGTCGTCTTCCCGATGTACACGCAGAACGGCAACCCGGACCGCAACCTCGAAGCGGTCGTCCTGCGCATGGTCTGGCCCGACTGGCTGGCCGAGCTGGAGGCGACCCGCTACGACAATCCGCTGTTCTGCGGCATCACCTTCGAGGACTTCACGTCCGGCTACGACACCAACTCGGCCGTCCTCTTCCCGGAGACCATCGCCGTACGGCAGGCGCCGGAACGCTTCTCCTGGGGTGGCATCTTCTGCGACCGCGAGGCCGCCCGCTTCCGCCGGGTCACCGAGGCCGCCGTCGACATCCTGGGCATGCGACTGCCCGAGGACGTCGCCACGATGGTCGACGACCAGAAGCGCTGCGAGGAGGCCTTCGTCCTGTGGGACATGGTCCACGACCGCACCCACAGCCACGGCGACCTGCCCTTCGACCCGTTCATGATCAAGCAGCGCCAGCCGTTCTGGATGTACGGCCTGGAGGAGCTGCGCTGCGACCTCACCGCCTTCAAGGAGGCCGTGAAGCTGGAGGCCGACGGCGTCCCGCAGGCCCGTGACGTGCAGTACGCGGTCCTCTGCGACCGCATGTTCCGCTTCCCGGTCACCGGCGAACGCGTCCGCAACTACGACGGGCTCGGCGGCCAGCTCCTCTTCGCCTACCTGCACAAGCACGACGTCGTCCGCTGGACCGACAACAAGCTGCACATCGACTGGCAGCGCGCCCCCGAGGTCACCAACCAGCTGTGCGCCGAGATCGAGGACCTCTACCGCGCGGGCATCGACCGCCCCAAGCTGGTCCACTGGTTCAAGGCCTACGAGCTGGTCGCCGGCTACCTCGCCCCGCACCCGGGCTCCCGCTGGGCCAAGGGCCCGGACGCCCTGGATCTGAGCCAGCCGCCGCGGAAACTCGTGGATGACGTGCTTCCGGACGAGTTTCCGCTGAGCATGTTCTATGAGGCACTCTCCAAGAAGCTGAAGAACGTGATCGCCTCGACCAAGGGGATTCGTGTGGAGAGCGCCGAGCAGGTCGCCGCGTGAGCGACCGCACGACAGAACTGGCTCAGGAGGCGAGGACCATGGGGAACGGGGCGCTCAACGGCGCGGTGATCGCGGTGGCCGGAGCGGGCGGGCCCGCGGGCCGTGCCGTGCTGCTACGGCTGGCCGAGGCCGGCGCGACCGTCGTCGGCGCGGACGCGCATCCCGAACGCCTGGCGGAGGCCGTGGACGCGGCCCGCTACGCGCACGGCGGCGCCACCGTCGTCGGGGACACCGTCGACCTGCTCGACCCGCAGGCGACCCGCGACTGGGCCGAGCACATCGAGAAGGACTTCGGCCGTGTCGACGGACTGGTCCACCTCGTCGGCGGCTGGCGCGGCAGCGCGTCCTTCACCGACACCGACCTCGCCGACTGGGACCTGCTGGAGAAGCTCCTCATCCGCACCGTCCAGCACACCTCCCTGGCCTTCTACGACGGCCTGGAGCGCAGCGACCGCGGCCGCTACCTCCTGATCAGTGCCGCCGGCGCCAGCAAGCCGACAGCGGGCAACGCGGCGTACTCCGCCTCGAAGGCCGCCGCCGAGGCCTGGACCCTCGCCATGGCCGACGGCTACCGCAAGGCCGGCGGCGAGGACGGCCCCACCTCCGCCGCCGCCGTCATGGTGGTAAAGGCGCTGGTGCACGACGCGATGCGCGCCGAACGCCCCAACGCGAAGTTCGCGGGCTTCACCGACGTCAAGGACCTCGCCGAGGCCATCGTCGGCGTCTGGGACAAGCCCGCCACCGAAGTGAACGGAAACCGTCTGTGGCTGACCGAGAAGCCGTGAACCCTCCGAAGACCGACGCCCGTCGCCATCACGACCCGGAGATCCGCGGCTTCGCCAGCGACAACTACGCCGGCGCCCACCCCGAGGTGCTCGCCGCCCTGGCCCTCGCCAACGGCGGCCACCAGGTCGCCTACGGCGAGGACGACTACACCGAAAACCTCCAGGGCATCATCCGCAGCCACTTCGGCGCCACGGCGGAGGCCTTCCCGGTCTTCAACGGCACCGGCGCGAACGTCGTCGCGCTCCAGGCGGTCACCGACCGCTGGGGCGCGGTGATCTGCGCCGAGAGCGCGCACATCAACGTAGACGAGGGCGGCGCTCCCGAGCGCATGGGCGGCCTGAAACTGCTCACCGTGCCCACCCCGGACGGCAAGCTGACACCCGAACTGATCGACCGGCAGGCCTACGGCTGGGACGACGAGCACCGCGCGATGCCGCAGGTCGTCTCGATCACCCAGAGCACCGAACTCGGCACCCTCTACACGCCCGACGAGATCCGCGCGATCTGCGACCACGCCCACGCGCACGGCATGAAGGTCCACCTCGACGGCTCCCGGATAGCCAACGCGGCAGCCTCCCTGAACGTCCCCATGCGGACGTTCACCAACGCGGTCGGCGTCGACCTCCTCTCCCTCGGGGGCACCAAGAACGGCGCGCTGTTCGGCGAGGCGGTCGTCGTCATCAACCAGGATGCCGTCAGCCACATGAAGCACCTGCGCAAGCTGTCCATGCAGCTCGCCTCCAAGATGCGCTTCGTCTCGGTGCAGTTGGAGGCGCTGCTCGCCAAGGACCTCTGGCTGCGCAACGCCCGCCACGCCAACGAGATGGCCCAGCGCCTCGCCGAGGGCGTCCGCGCGGTGCACGGCGTGGAGATCCTCTACCCGGTGCAGGCCAACGGCGTCTTCGCCCGCCTCCCGCACGACGTGAGCGAACGCCTGCAGAAGCGCTTCCGCTTCTACTTCTGGGACGAGGCCGCCGGAGACGTCCGCTGGATGTGCGGCTTCGACACGACCGAGGACGACGTGGACGCGTTCGTGGCGGCACTCAAGGAGGAGATGGCCCGCTAGGCCTGTCGGCTCGGAGTCGTGTTGCGGTGTGCATAGATATGCGATCGAATGAAAAGTCATTGACTCTCGGGTGATCGCTTTCCTATGCTCTGCAGCCATGGAGCTGATCCAGAACACCCCCGACCTGTCCGCGTACTTGGCTGCCGACGAGGTCATCGACCACGACCATCCCCTCGTGCGGGAGACGGCCGCACGTCTCGCCAGGAGTGCCGCGGACTCGTATGGCTATGCACGGCTGGCGTTCGAGTTCGTGCGGGACGACATTCCCCACTCGCAGGACTCCGGCGACCCGCGCGTCACCTGGCGGGCCTCCGACGTCCTGGAGCAGGGCACCGGCATCTGCTACGCCAAGGCGCACGCTCTGGCCGCGCTGCTGCGCGCCGAGGACATTCCTACGGCGCTCTGCTACCAGAAGTTCGACGTGGTGCACGGGCTGGTCGCCGTGCGGTTCAACGGGGCCTGGCATCGGCAGGATCCGCGCGGCAACAAGCCGGGTGTGGACGCGCAGTTCTCGCTCGACGAGGAGCGGCTGGCCTTCGTACCCGATCCGGAGTTCAATGAGCTGGACTGTCCGGTCCTGTATGCTGAACCGCACCCGGTCGTGCTGAGCGCCCTCAAGGCCGCCCCCGACCGGTCGCACCTGTGGCAGACGCTCCCGACCACACTCTGAGGCACACCATGACCCTCACCCTGACCGTGTCCGACGAAGTCCGCGCCCTCGCACCCGGGTTCACCCATGTCGCGATCGAGGCCCACGGACTGGTCAACGGGCCGAGCACCGACGCGAGTTCGGCGCTCCTCGACGACGCGGCCCGCCGTCTTGCCGTACGACTGGACGGGCGTGCCCCGCACGAGGACCCGCACATGGTCGCCTGGCGCGAGGTGTACACGGCGTTCGGGTCGAAGCCGTCGCGCACCCGCAACTCGGCGGAGGCGCTGGCCAAGAGGGCGCTCTCGGACGCCGGGCTGCCCCGGATCAATGTGCTGGTCGACCTCTACAACGCCATCAGCGTCGCCCACTTGATCCCGGTGGGCGGTGAGGACACCGACCGCATCCAGGGCGGGATGACTCTCCAACGGGCCGCCGGGGACGAGGAGTTCGTGACTGTCGCGGGCGGCGAGGAGGTCGTCGAACATCCCGACGCGGGCGAGGTGGTGTGGCGTGACGCGGCCGGTGTCACGTGCCGCCGGTGGAACTGGCGGCAGGGGCCGCGCACCAGGCTCACGGAGGAAACGACCTCCGCTGTCTTCCTGTTGGAGAGTCTGGCGCCGATGCCCGTCGCCGACGTCGAGCGCGCGGGCACCGAACTCGCCGAACTGCTGGAGAAGTTCAGCCCCGGGGCGCGGATCACCGTCCACGCCCCGGCGTGACGGTTCAGCGTGCCTCGGCGGCCTTGACCTCTTCGGGAGTGGGTGCGGTGCCGCCGAGATGAGCCGGCATCCACCAGGTGTCGTCCGGGCCGTTGGGCCGTACCGGATAGGCGCGTTGGGCGGCTTCGAGGAGCTCCTGGATGCGCTCGCGCAGGCGGCGGGTGATCGCGCCCGCGTACTGGTCCTGCGGGGCCTCCACCGGCTCGCCGACCCGGATGGTGATCGGGGTGTGGCTGCGCTTGAAGTTCTTCGGGTGGCCCTTGGTCCACAGGCGCTGGGTGCCCCACAGCGCCATCGGGATCAGCGGGACGCCGGCCTCCTGGGCCATGCGCGCGGCACCGGACTTGAAGCTCTTCAGGGTGAAGGACTGCGAGATGGTCGCCTCGGGGAAGACGCCGACGATCTCACCGGATCGCAGCGACTCCAGCGCGTGCTGGTAGGCCGTCTCGCCCTGCTTGCGGTCCACCGGGATGTGCTTCATGCCGCGCATCAGCGGGCCCGAGATCTTGTGCCGGAACACCGACTCCTTCGCCATGAAGCGCACGAGGCGCTTCTGCGGCAGGGCGGAGAGACCGTCGAAGATGAAGTCCAGGTAGCTGATGTGATTGCTGACCAGCACAGCACCGCCTGAGCGCGGAATGTTTTCCGACCCCTTGCAGTCGATCTTGAGGTCCCAGGCCTTGAACAGCGTTTGGGCGAGACCGATGACGGGGCGGTAGACAAGCTCAGCCATGGACGGGGTGGACCCTTCTCTCTGCCTGGAAGGGGTTCTCCGGGCGGGAAAGTTACGCAGCCGTAGGTTTACGGCATTGCGCAGATCGTGCCCCAAGAACGAACGAGTGGCCAGTCCTCGTGCCGCAGAAAGGCGAGATCCTCGTCACGTCCATCACTTGATCCACCTCGGCCTTTTACAGGGCCTTTACTCTGCGCGAACCGTCACCCGACGCACGAGCAGGTACATCTCACACCCGAGGCAGTACCCGAACGCGGCATTGAGAAACGCGGCGGCGAGCGCGGCCCCGGTCGCCGCGAGACCCAGCCAGTCGGGACCCAGGCCGAAACCGACCAGCCCCACCGCGGCGAAGACCAGCCCGACCGCCTGCGCGAACCGCGGCGGCTCCGGTGACTCGAACTCGGTCGGCGGCCCGATCCGGGGCCGTACGGCCTTCCGGAACAGCCAGCCGTACGGCGAACGGCCCACGCCACCCGCCGCGCCCAGCGCGAACGCCAGGGTCTGCCAGGCCAGCAGCCAGAAGCTGCCGGTGATCAGCACGACCGCCAGTACTACGGTCGTCAGGGCCGCGCCGAAGCGCGGTCCTCTTACGTCGATGTCCATGAATCAAGGATTCCGCAGCGGAAACGATTCTGAGTGCCGGGAATCTTTGCAGTCTCGTGAACGCTGGAAGGGTCGATGAGCGGACTTGTGGTGTGCGTGGTGGTGCTCGCGGCGGCGAGCGCCTACGGAGTGCTGCATCGGCGGCGGAGCGGGAGAGTACGCGTGCGTGGGCGCGACGGCGGAAAACGGCTCGGCGCCGCCGAGCTGGGTGGCGACCTCGGCGAGAAGGCCACTCTGGTGCAGTTCTCCAGCGCCTTCTGCGCGCCCTGCCGGGCTACACGCCGGGTGCTGGGCGAGGTGGCCGGCATGGTCCCCGGCGTGAGCCACATCGAGATCGACGCCGAGGACCATCTGGACCTCGTACGGGAACTCGACATCCTGAAGACCCCCACCGTGCTGGTTCTCGACGCCGACGGCAGGGTCGTACGGCGCGCCACCGGCCTCCCCCGCAAGGCGGATGTCATCGCGGCTCTGGGGGAGGCGGTCTGACGGTCGTGACGACGACGGTGAGTCATCTCCCATATGCCGGCGCGTACTTGACTGCGCGTGCCACCTATCGTCAACCTGACCGTATGCCTTCGGAACTCCTTCTCTACGGGCGGGTGCACGTCGACTTGGCCCGCACCGCGAGTGCGCGCTGTCCGGGCTGTTGAGCAGCCACGGACCCCGCTCGTCCCCTCCCCAGAAGGACACGTCCATGACGGCCACGCCCGACCTCGGCACCCGTACTCCTCAGCACGCCTCTCCCGACCTGCTGCGTTCCGTCTTCCGGCAGCACGCGGCCGGTGTGGCGGTGATCACCGCGCGCGGTGAGAACGGCCCGGTCGGCTTCACCGCCACCTCGCTCAGCTCCGTCTCCGCGCAGCCCCCGATGCTGTCCTTCGGGATCAGCACCGGCGCCTCCAGCTGGCCCGCGATATCCGGGGCCGACCATGTCGGCGTCCACATACTCGGCGAGCACCAGGAGCAGTTGGCGGCCACCTTCGCCCGCAGCGGCGCCGACCGGTTCGGGGCGCCCACCGTCTGGCGCGAGGGCCCCGAGGGTGTGCCGGTCCTCGACGACGTGCTCGCCTGGCTGGTGTGCCGGGTCGTCGCGCGCGTGCCCGCCGGGGATCACCGCATCGTCCTGGCCGAGGTCGTCCTCGGTGACCCCGCGGGCTCCGGCCGCCCGCTCCTCTACCACCAGGGGCGCTTCAACGGGCTGCGTGACTGAGGCCACTCCCGGTGGGTGACGGGCCACCCTGCGGAAACGTCGAGTTCCGATTACGCTGCGTTGCACAGGTCACAGTTCAAAGCGCTTGCTTAGCGGGCACCCCTTGGGGGAGCGTAGGAGTGCGTACTGGCGAGTAATATTTCGCTCGGAGCACCGGTCGCCCCACCGGGAACGGCCGTTCAGGGCGCCTATGCTGCCTGGAAGTAGGCAGCCGAAAATGACGATGCAGTAGGAGAGCCGGCGTGAGCTTGAGGATCGTTGTCACTGTGAAGTACGTGCCCGACGCCACTGGCGACCGGCACTTCGCCGATGACCTGACCGTCGACCGGGACGACGTGGACGGTCTGCTCTCCGAGCTCGACGAGTACGCGGTCGAGCAGGCGCTGCAGATCTCCGAGAACTCGGACGACGACGTGGAGATCACCGTCCTGACCGTGGGCCCGGAGGACGCCAAGGACGCCCTGCGCAAGGCGCTGTCCATGGGCGCCGACAAGGCGATCCATGTCGAGGACGACGACCTGCACGGCACCGACGCCATCGGCACCTCCCTGGTGCTGGCCAAGGCGATCGAGAAGGCCGGCTTCGACCTGGTCGTCTCCGGCATGGCCTCCACCGACGGCACCGCCGGTGTGATCCCCGCCCTGCTGGCCGAGCGCCTGGGCGTCCCGCAGGTCACGCTGCTCTCCGAGGTCTCCGTGGCGGACGGCGTCGTCAAGGGCCGCCGTGACGGCGACACCGCCAGCGAGCAGCTGGAGGCCTCCCTGCCGGCCGTCGTGTCGGTCACCGACCAGTCGGGCGAGGCGCGTTACCCGTCCTTCAAGGGCATCATGGCCGCCAAGAAGAAGCCGGTTCAGGCCTGGGACCTCTCCGACCTGGAGATCGACACGGACGAGGTCGGCCTCGAAGGCGCCTGGACCGCCGTCGACTCCGCGGCCCAGCGCCCCGCGCGCACCGCCGGCACGATCGTCAAGGACGAGGGCGAGGGCGGCAAGCAGCTCGCCGAGTTCCTCGCGGGCCAGAAGTTCATCTGAGCGGCACAGGGGGAGTGCAGGCACGCCCCCACGCCGCCCGGCACGCACTCCCCTGGTGCCGCTCGCCCAACTCGCTTACCGCCCCTCAGACTTCGCACGCACGCAGGAGACCATTCCCATGGCTGAAGTTCTCGTCTACGTCGACCACGTGGACGGCGCCGTCCGCAAGCCCACCCTGGAGCTGCTGACCCTGGCCCGCCGCATCGGCGAGCCCGTCGCGGTCGCTCTTGGCCCCGGTGCCGAGAACACCGCCGCCGCGCTCGCCGAGCACGGCGCGGTGAAGGTGCTCACCCACGACGCCGCCGAGTACGCCGACTACCTCGTCGTACCGAAGGTGGACGCCCTCCAGGCCGCCTACGAGGCCGTCTCCCCGGCCGCCGTCCTGGTGCCGTCCTCCGCCGAGGGCAAGGAGATCGCCGCCCGCCTCGCGGTGCGCATCGGCTCCGGCATCATCACCGACGCCACCGACCTGGAGGCCGGTGACGAGGGCCCGGTGGCCACGCAGTCGGTGTTCGCCGCCTCCTTCACCACCAAGACCCGTGTCTCCAAGGGCACGCCCGTCATCACCGTGAAGCCCAACAGCGCCGCTGTCGAGGCCGCCCCGGCCGCCGGCACCGTCGAGGCCCTCGCGGTCACCTTCTCCGACAAGGCCACCGGCACCAAGGTCACCGCGCGCACCCCGCGCGAGTCGACCGGCCGCCCGGAACTGACCGAGGCCGCGATCGTCGTCTCCGGCGGCCGCGGTGTGAACGGCGCGGACAACTTCGCGATCATCGAGGCCCTCGCCGACTCCCTCGGCGCGGCCGTCGGCGCCTCGCGCGCCGCCGTCGACGCCGGCTGGTACCCGCACTCCAACCAGGTCGGCCAGACCGGCAAGAGCGTCTCCCCGCAGCTCTACATCGCCAACGGCATCTCCGGCGCCATCCAGCACCGCGCCGGCATGCAGACCTCGAAGACCATCGTCGCCGTCAACAAGGACGCCGAAGCCCCGATCTTCGACCTCGTCGACTACGGCGTGGTCGGCGACCTCTTCGACGTCGTCCCGCAGCTCACCGAAGAGGTCAACTCCCGCAAGGGCTGATCTCGGCAGGCTGTACGAGGCCCCCGCGACCCGCGTGGTCGTGGGGGCCTTCGCGTGCCCCTGAGTGCTCACCCGGGCGGCTCATCCCAGGCTGATCGTGGACTGCACGGGCAGATGGTCGCTCGGGAACTGGCTGTTCTCGGAGAAGGTGTTGAGGGCCGTCCGGCGCACGGCGACCCCCGGGGTGGTCAGGATCCAGTCGATGCGGGGACCGCCCGGCACGAGCGCGCGGTAGCCGTGGAAGCTGCCGTAGAGCTGCCCGCGCGCGGCTGCCGCGTCCCAGGTGTCCCTGAGGCCCGCGCCCAGCATCGTGGTGTAGACCGAGGTGGTGTACGCGGCGGTGTTGAAGTCGCCGGTCACCACGAACGGCAGGGAGCGGTCGAGGCGGGCGATCCGTTCGGCGATGAGTGTGGCGGCACGCTCGCGTGCGTACTGACTCGCGTTGTCCAGATGGGTGTTGAGGACGTAGAACTCCCGCTCGCCGTCCCCGAGATCGCGGAAGCGGATCCACGTGGCGATGCGCGGGTGGGCGCCGCCCCAGGTGTTCGACCCGATCACGGCGGGTGTGTCGGAGAGCCAGAACTGGTCGTACTCGACGGGGGCGAGCCGACGGGTGTCGTAGAAGATCGCCGTCTCCTCGTCGTGGCTGCCGCCCTTGCGTCCGCCGCCGATCCAGTCGTAGTGCGGGGCGAGGTCGTGCTTGATGTCCTGGAGCTGCGCGTAGAGGCCCTCCTGGGTGCCGATGATGTCGGGGGCCGCGCGGAGCAGCAGGTCGCGCATCACCGGGCGGCGGACCTTCCAGCTGTTGGGTTCGTCGGTGCTGGCGTAGCGCAGGTTGAACGTCATGACGTCCAGCAGGCGGGTCTCGTGCCGGGCGGAGGCGGAGCGTACGGTTCCGATCAGTGGCAGGGCGATGGCGGCCGCCACCAGCGTGGTCAGCCCGGCCCGACGCGTCACCGTCCTGGCAGTCGACATATGCGTCCCCTCCCCTTGCGAGTCAGGATGAAGGTGCGAGGCGCTGGGCGGAAGAGGGCCTCGGGGCGGTAGTGAATGCCACGGGTTCACGGCGTGGACAGGGTGTTGACCGGCGGGAAGCTCCATGGATAACTTCGTTCTACGGATTGTTGATTCCGTAGAGCGGAAAACTGGAGGGTGTGGGATGGGTCAGGGCGAGCAGGAGAAGGTGGCGACGAGCCTCGGCGGCGCGGTCAGCGAGGAGATCAGCGCCTCCCTGGCACCGGTCGACGCCGAACTGGAGCGCCGCTACCCCGGCGACCCCGGCACCCGCCAGCCCGTCCACACGGTCTACGTCCCCGGTGACGTCTTCGCCGCCGACACGATCCGCACCTGGGGCGACCGGGCCCTCGCCGCCCTCGACGAGCACGCCCCCGACGCTGCCTCCTTCGCCGCCGTCCTCGGCCTCTCCGACGACCTCGCGGAGCCTGTCCACGCGCGCGTGCGGGCGAAGTTGGAGCGCGAGCCCATCGAGGACCTGCGCGTCGACTTCGAGGACGGCTACGGCCCCCGCCCCGACGCCGAGGAGGACGAGGCCGCCGCCCGCGCGGCCCGGCTGATCGCCGAGGCGTACGAGAAGGGCACGGCGGCGCCGTGCATGGGCATCCGTATGAAGTGCATGGAGGCGCCGGTGCGCGACCGGGGCATCCGCACCCTCGACATCTTCCTGACCGGGCTCATGGAGGCCGGCGGACTGCCGGACGGCCTGGTTCTGACCCTGCCCAAGGTCACGTACGCCGAGCAGGTCACCGCGATGGTGCGCCTCCTGGAGGCCTTCGAGAAGGCGCGCGGGCTGGAGCAGGGCCGGATCGGCTTCGAGATCCAGATCGAGACCAGCCAGTCCATCCTCGCCACGGACGGCACCGCCACGGTCGCCCGCATGATCCAGGCCGCCGAGGGCCGCGCCACCGGCCTGCACTACGGCACCTTCGACTACAGCGCCTGCCTCGGCGTCTCCGCCGCCTACCAGGCCAGCGACCACCCGGCCGCCGACCACGCCAAGGCGATCATGCAGGTCGCGGCGGCGGGGACGGGCGTGCGTGTCTCGGACGGCTCGACGAATGTTCTTCCGGTCGGGCCCACCGCGAAGGTCCACGACGCCTGGCGGCTCCACTACGGCCTCACCCGGCGGGCCCTGGCCCGCGCGTACTACCAGGGCTGGGACATGCACCCCGGCCACATCCCCACCCGCTACGCGGCCGTCTTCGCCTTCTACCGCGAGGGCTTCGAACAGGCCGCCGCCCGCCTCGCCCGCTACGCCAACCACGCCGGCGGCGACGTCATGGACGAGCCCGCCACCGCCAAGGCGCTCAGCGGCTATCTGCTGCGCGGCCTGGACTGCGGCGCGCTCGACATCGCCGAGGTGGCCAGGGCGACCGGGCTGACCCGGACGGCCCTGGAGGGCTTCGCGTCGCCCCGGCGAGGTGACCTCACCGCGTCCGCCAAGTAGCGGACCTGTCACAGGTGTTGCCGCCGGCTTCTGTTGTCACTGCCGCCCCGTAGGCTGTACGGCGTTCATGGATGTGCCACAGGGACGGAGCGGCGGTGCCTTCGGGGGAGAGCGGACGCGTGGACGGGGTCGACCGGTTGCTGGCCGGGCGCTATCGCGTCGTGGGTCAACTCGGACGCGGCGGCATGGGCGTCGTGTGGCGGGCCGTCGACGAGGTTCTCGGCCGAGAGGTCGCCGTCAAGGAACTGCGCACCTTCACCGACGCCCACGGACCCGAACTGGCCGACCTGCGCCTGCGGATGCAGCGCGAGGCGCGGGCGGCGGCACGGGTCCGCCATCCCGGCGTGGTCGCCGTGCACGACATCGCCGAGGTCGACGGACGCCCGCTGATCGTCATGGAGTTGATCGACGGCCCGTCCCTGGACGACGTGTTGGGCGAGCGCGGCCCGATCGACCCGCGCGAGGCGGCCGGGATCGGCGCGAAGGTGATGGAGGCGCTCGCTGCGGCGCACGCCGTGGGCGTCCTGCACCGCGATGTGAAGCCGGGCAACATCCTCCTGGACCGCTCGGGCCGGGTGGTCCTCACGGACTTCGGCATCGCCACGATGGACGACCCGGGCGACGGCTCCGCCACGCACCTCACCCGGAGCGGCGAACTCATCGGCTCCCTGGACTACTTGGCCCCCGAGCGAGCCCAGGGCGCGGACCCGGGCCCGGCGTCCGACGTCTGGGCCCTGGGCGCCACGCTGTACGCGGCGGTCGAGGGCGCGTCCCCGTTCCGCCGCACGTCCACGTACTCCACCCTCACGGCGATCGTCTCCGAGCCCTTGCCGGAGCCTCGGCGCGCGGGGCGCCTTGGGCCTGTTCTGCGGCAACTGATGGACAAGCGGCCGGAGTTGCGGCCTGGGGCCGAGGCGGCGCAGGGGTTGTTGGAGGGGGTCGCGGGGGCGGCTGCGGAGGATTTGCCTACGGCCGTGTTGCGGGGGACCGGGGGCAGGGTTCCTGCGGTGCCGCCGGGGTTCGGAGCGGTGGAGTCGCGGGGGAGCGCGGGGCCGGGAGCGGGGGTTCCGGAACCGACGGAGTCAACGGAGGCGCGGGCGGCGGGCCTTGGGGCTTCGGGGGCGGCCCTGGTCGATGCCGATGCCGACGCCGATGCTGGGGCCGGGGCCCGGGGAGTGGACGCCGCTGAACCGACGGAGAGCGGGCGGGGTCTCTGGGCTGCGCAGCACGTGGCTCCAGCCGGGAAGGCCTTTGGTGTCGCCGAGCCGGTCGGAGGCGGCGGGCCGGGGACCGGAGGTTCGCCTGAGGAAGCGGGACCGGAGGAGGCCGGGGTCAGCGCCTCGGGGTGGTCCGGATCGGGAGGGGCAACACCTGGGTCGCCGGGGCGACTTGGAGTATCTGCGTACGGGGCAGGTGCGGCAGGCCTGCCCGGACCGGGAGAGCAGGGCTCTGGTTCCTTGGAGCGGCCGGGTTCGGATGCTCTCCCGCCCGCTGCTACGCCCCCTCCCACCCCCGTACCCCAAGGCTTCGGCCCGCCCCTCGCCCCCCTGGCTCCCGTGCCTCAACCATCTCCACCGACCGGGCCCATGACCAGCGCAGCCGCACCCCGCCGCAAAGCCCGCATCCTGATAGCCGCCGCTGCTGTGGCGGCCGTCCTCGCCGGCGCCGGAGTGGTCGTCGCCCGGATGGTCAACTCCGGTGACACCACGGTCACCTCGCAGCCCAGCACCTCAGCCCCGGCCGGTGCCGGGGTCGGCCCCGCCTCGCCCAGTGGACGTACGGACGCCCATCGCTCGGTCGGTCCCAAGCCCACAGAACAGGGCGACGACGGTTCCCGGGAACCGACACAGCAGCACACCGGCAAGGGGGAGAGCACGACGGCGGGTCAGGCTCCCAGCGTCGCCCCGACCAAGTCCACGTCGTCCGGCGGCGGAAACGTCGGCGGGGGCGCCCCTACGACGGGCGGAGCCAGCCCCAGCTCCAGCCCCGACCCCGCCTGTCAGTCCATCGGCGGAGGCAAGTACAACTGCCAGGTGTGGCGCAGCGCCAAGTCCTACACCGCGTCCGGTACCGAAGTCGGTGTCCTCGGCGCGGGTACCAACTACTTCTTCTGCCAACAGAACTTGGGCCGCCGCGAGACGTACGGCCAGTGGACCAACATCTGGTGGGCGAAGACGGACGACGACAGCGGCAACACCAACGTCTATGTCAGCGACGTCTACCTCAAGGGCGGGGACAACGACGAGCCGATTCCGGGGCTGCCGGTCTGCTGAGGCCGTACGTAGCGTTCCAGGCCGGACGCCGTCACCCGCCCTTCCTTCCGGAACAGCCGTGCACCCCGCTCGCACAACTCCCGGTCCGCGCGCGCCTGTTCGCAGAACTCCTCCGGCGTCCGCCCGAACAACGTCCTCAACTCCGCCGAACCACCCAGCAGTTCGGTGAGCAGCGCCCGCTCGCCCGGATGGCGGCGCGGCACGCCCGTGCCGTCGTGCAGGACACCGTGCCGGTTGACGTAGACGTACGCGCCCCGCAACAACTCCCCTGAGCCCGGCTCGAAACGGAACTCGGAAGTGGCGCCGGAGCCGGGCAACCACGCGCGGTCGTACGCCCCCTCACTCGCGTCCACCACCGCAAGCTGCCGCGCGTCGAACCACGTCACGAACAACTCCCGTACGACACCGGGCGAGTTGACAGGCGACGCCGACACATACCCCACGCGGCTCACATGGGCGGAGACGCCGATGTCGATACCCGTGACCCGCACCTTCACCATCGGGACGGGAGAGGTGATCCCGAACTCGGCCATCTTGTGCCGCAGTTGGCCGGGGCAGGCGTTGGAGCCGATGGCGAGGACCGGGGTGCGGTTCCCGTAGGTGGTGTGGCCGTCGAGGGGCAACAGCCGGTCTCCGACGAGGAGTCCGGACTCGGCGGGCCACGCGCCCGGGTAGGTCAAGGGATCCTCGCGCGGCGCCCGAGCCAGCCCCAGCGCCTCCAACGTACGGTCCACGCGGTCGTACACACCGTCGTCCATACGGTCGTTCACGTGGTCGTCCAGCCGCCGCTCAGTCCGACGGCGGCAGCTCGCCCGAGCCCCGGGTGATCAGCCGGGTAGGCAGTTCGATGCGTTCCGGGGCGAGAAGCGTGCCGTCGAGTTGGCGGAAGAGACGGTCGGCGGCCGTGCGGCCGAGGGTCGCCGCGTCCTGGGCGACGACGGTCACGCCCGGCTGGAGCAGGTCGGCGAGTTCGAAGTCGTCGAAGCCCACCAGGGCGATCCGGCGGGACTGTTCGGCCAGGACCCGGACGACGGTGACCGTCACACGGTTGTTGCCGGCGAAGATCGCGGTGACGGGGGAGGGGCCGGTCAGCATCTCCTCGGCCGCCCGGCGCACCCGGACGGGGTCGGTCACGCCGAGGGACATCCAGGCGCCCTCGACCTGTATGCCCGCGTCCTCCATGGCGGCCCGGTAGCCGCGCAGTCGCTCGGCGGCCGTGTGGATGCGGGGCATGTCGCCGATGAAGCCGATGCGCCGGTGGCCGTGCGAGATGAGGTGGGTGACACCGTCGCGTGCGCCGCCGTAGCTGTCGGACAGGACGACGTCGGCGTCGATCCTTCCGGCCGGACGGTCCACGAACACGGTCGCGACGCCCGCCTTGATCTCCGGCTCCAGGTAACGGTGGTCGTCACCGGCCGGGATCACCACCAGCCCGTCCACGCGCCGGGCGCACAGCGCGAGCACCAACTCCTGCTCGCGGTCCGGGTCTTCGGCGCTGGAACCGTTGATGAGCAGGGCGCCGTGGGCTCGGGCGACCTCTTCGACGGCGCGGCTGAGCGGGCCGTAGAACGGGTCGGCGAGATCCTCCAGGACGAGACCGATGCTCGCGGTGCTGCCCTTGCGCAGGACGCGGGCGCTGTCGTTGCGGCGGAAGCCGAGGGCGTCGATGGCCTCCTGGACCCGGCGCTCGGTGTCCGGGGTGACACCCGGTTCGCCGTTGACCACGCGCGACACCGTTTTCAGGCCGACACCCGCGCGTGCGGCCACGTCCTTCATGGTCGGACGGTTGCCGTAGCGGTTCTCGGGGCGGCGGGCGGTCTCTGGCACGATGCGCTGTCCTGTCCTGTCGTCCACGGGGGATGCATAGGTCCATGGGTTTGTATGAGGATGTGGCGTCGAGCATAGAGCCTGGACAACGTTGTCATATGCGAGAGAGACTGTCCACCGATATCAACGGCCTGCGCCCCCACCGCGAGACCGGCCCAACTCACCTTCTGGTGGTTCTCATGTTTGACGGGGAGATCTGACACTGATGCACACCGACCTCGTGGCCGCGCTCGACATCGGCGGCACCAAGATCGCCGGGGCGCTGGTGGACGGCCACGGCAAGATCCTGGTGCGAGCACAGCGCCCGACGCCCTCGCAGGACGACGGCGACACCGTGATGCGAGCCGTGGAGGAGGTGCTCGCGGAGCTCACCGCATCGCCCTCGTGGTCCCGCGCGAGCGCCCTCGGCATCGGCAGCGCGGGTCCCGTGGACGCCTCCGCCGGCACCGTGAGCCCGGTCAACGTGCCGGGCTGGCGCGACTATCCGCTGGTCGAGCGGGTGCGTGCGGCGGCCGGGGACCTGCCCGTCGAGCTGATCGGCGACGGCGTGGCGATCACGGCGGCCGAGCACTGGCAGGGCGCCGCGCGCGGGCACGCCAACGCGCTGTGCATGGTGGTGTCCACGGGAGTCGGCGGCGGCCTCGTGCTCAACGGCCAGCTGCATCCCGGGCCCACCGGCAACGCGGGCCATATCGGCCACATCAGCGTGGACCTGGACGGCGACCTCTGCCCGTGCGGTTCGCGCGGCTGCGTCGAGCGGATCGCCAGCGGTCCCAACATCGCCCGGCGCGCGGTCGAGGGCGGTTGGCGGCCGGGCCCGGACGGCGACGCCTCGGCCGCCGCGGTGGCCGCCGCCGCCCGCGCGGGCGACCCGGTCGCCGTGGCCTCCTTCGAGCGGGCCGCACAGGCCCTCGCCGCCGGTATCGCGGCCACCGCGACCCTCGTAGAGATCGACATCGCCGTGATCGGCGGGGGCGTGGGCAAGGCCGGCGACGTGCTGTTCACGCCGCTGCGCAAGGCCCTGAGCGACTACGCGACACTGTCCTTCGTGCAGCGGCTGACGGTGACGCCGGCTCAGATGGGCACGGACGCCGGGCTGGTGGGAGCGGCCGCGGCCGCGCTCGCCGGACAGGCGAGCACGACCTCGGCCGTGGTGTGAGCAACCGACCGGCCGAAACGTTCGGTCAGCGGCCTTCGCCCCTGTTCAGCACGTGAGCCGAGTTGTACGCCGTTCTGCGCGTGAAGGGCGATGTGCCTTGTTCAGCACGTGAGTTGCGCGTCCGCCCAGTCCGCGTGGTCCGAGTCGATCCCGTCGCCGCCGTCGGTGACGACGAGTCGGACCACCTGGGCGCCGGTCACGTCCGCCGTGACCGGCTGGGCGGGCATCGCGTTGGTCAGGACACCGGTCGAGGCGACCTTCGTGCCGTCCGCCCAGATCTCGAAGGCGACGGTCCCGTTGGCGCCCTTCTCGTCGTCCACACCGACGTCCGCGGTGACCTTCTCGCACGTCTTCCCGGTGTAGTACTCGACGTCGCTCTCGGCGTGCACGCCAAGCCCCTTGGCGTACACCACTCCGCCCAGGGTGATCGGGTGACCGTCTCCCGCCGTGCTCTCCCCGTTGCTGGTGTTGCGCTCAACGGGCCCGTATCCATTGGCCGTTGACATCCACGGAAGATCGCCGAGATACGAAGTCCCCGCAGGCGGTGCCACCACCACGGACGCGGTGAACGGCAGGGTGCTGCTGACGCGCGCGCCGCTCGGCGAGCGGTAACTCGCCTTGAGCGTCAGGTCGTACGACCCCGTCGGCGTCCCCGCGGGCGCGGTGACCGTCCACTTCGTGCGCAGCGACTTGCCAGTCCGTACGGCCTTCGCAGTCGTCGACGAGTTGGCCCGTATCTTCCAGCCCGCGGGCCCGGTCAGGCTCACCGAGACGTGCTCGGCGGTCGTACGGCCCAGGTCGGTGACCGTCGTCGTGAGCGGGGTCGGGGCGGCCGCCTGGACCAACGGGGCGCTGTCCAGGCCGAGTTCGACGGCGGGCGGGTTCTTGAGCGCGTGCCGGTCGGCGAAGACCCGTACGAGGACCGTGCCGTGGGCCGGGACGGTCGCGGAGATCGCGCCCGCGGTGTTGTAGCTCTTGTGCTGCCACAGGTCGCGCAGGGTGTAGGCGCGGGAGTTCGGGAGGCCTACGGCCGCCGCGGTCGTGGCGATGCGCTGGGCGCCGGCGGACTCGTTGAAGAGCGCGACCGTACGGCTGCCGTCCTTCATCTCCTTGGCGACGACCCAGCGCCCGCCCTCGGACGTGACAACGTTGCCCTGCTTGCCCAGCGGGTCCTGGTCGACCGCGATGACCTCCTTGTTGTCGAGGATGTCGAAGGTCGCGGGGGTCGCGGTGCGCAGGTCCGAGCCGATGAGGAGGGGCGCGGCCATGATCGACCACATCGAGAAGTGCGAACGGTACTCGGTGTCCGTCATGCCGCCGTTGCCGACCTCCAGCATGTCGGGGTCGTTCCAGTGCCCGGGACCGGCGTGCGGCGCGAGCGGCAGGTTCTGCTTGAGGATCGACAGCATCGAGCCCCAGTTGTCGCTGATGTCACCGGTCGTGCGCCACAGATGTCCGACGTCCGCGGCCCACTCCCAGGGCTTGTTCTCGCCCCACTCGCAGATGCTGAAGACGATGGGCCGACCGGTGGCCTTCAGCGCGTCGCGCATCGTGTTGTAGCGCAACTTGGCGTCCACGCCTTGGTTGTTGCAGTTGTCGTACTTGAGATAGTCCACGCCCCAGTCGGCGAACTGCTGCGCGTCGCTGTACTCGTGACCCAGGCCGCCCGGGAAACCGGCGTCGTTGCACGTCTTCGTGCCCGCGCTGGTGTAGATGCCGAGCTTGAGCCCCTTGGAGTGCACGTAGTCCGCGACGGCCTTGATCCCGTGCGGGAAGCGGACCGGGTCGGGGACGAGTTTGCCGTCGGCGTCACGGGAGGGCAGGGCCCAGCAGTCGTCCAGGTTGACGTACTGGTAACCGGCCGCCTTGAGGCCCTTGCTGATGAAGATGTCCGCGATGCCCTCGACCATCGACTCGTTGAACTCGGCGCGGCAGTTGGTGGAGTTCCAGTTGTTGAAACCCATCGGAGGGGTGAGCGCCTGACCGTCGGCCAGGGCGGGGGAGACGGGGTCCTGCGAAGGAGCGGCTATGGTCGGCGCGGCGAGGCCGGCCGTGCACAACAGGCTTGCGGCGAGCGCTCCGACCACTCTTCGGCGGGTCGTGCGGGTGTGAGGGTGACGCGTCATTACGTTCCTCCGGACTCGCGAAAGATGGGATCACTTCCTGTGCATGTCATGTGCGCGATTACGTTAGGACGTGTCGGACTCTGTTGGAAGGGCTGGGTATTGGGTGTTCGATATTTTGCCGAACAGGTTTTGAACACGTTCAACTTTCTGCGCTAGGCTCACTTCCGACAGAAGGGGGAGCCCGGTGAAGATCGTCATTCCCGGTGGCACGGGACAGGTGGGCGCGATCCTGGACCGCGCCTTGACCGAGGCCGGTCACGAGGTCGTCGTCCTGACCCGGCGGCCGAGGCGCGACCGCGAGGTGTGGTGGGACGGCGAGAACCCGGGCTCCTGGGCCCGGGAGATCGACGGCAGCGACGTCGTGATCAACTTGGCGGGCCGCAGCGTCAGTTGCCACTACACCCCCGCCAATCTCAAGGCCATGATGGACTCGCGCGTGCACTCCACCCGGGTCGTCGGCGAGGCCATCGCGGCCGCCGTACACCCGCCGCGCGTCTGGCTGCAGATGAGCACCGCCACCGTCTACGCCCACCGCTACGACGCCCCCAACGACGAGGCCACCGGCGTGATCGGCGGCGACGAACCGGACGTACCCGACTACTGGTCCTACAGCGTCGAGATCGCCAAGGCCTGGGAACGCGCGCAGGAGCGGGCCGAGACCCCGCACACCCGCAAGGTGGCGCTGCGCGCCGCCATGGTGATGAGCCCGGACCGGGGCGGTGTCTTCGACGTCCTGTCGAGCATGGTCCGGCTGGGCCTCGGCGGTCCGGTCGCGGGCGGCGCCCAGTACGTCTCCTGGATCCACGACCAGGACTTCGTCCGCGCGGTCGAGTTCCTCGTCGACCGGGACGACATCGCCGGACCGGTGAACCTCGCCGCCCCCGGCCCGCTCCCGCAGCGTGCCTTCATGCGCGTCCTGCGCGCTGCCCGGGGCGTCCCCGTCGGACTGCCCGCCACCAAGTGGATGGCGGAACTGGGCGCCTTCGCGCTGCGCTCGGACACCGAACTCCTGCTGAAGAGCCGACGGGTCGTCCCGGGACGGCTGCTGGCGGAAGGGTTCACCTTCGACCATCCGCAGTGGCCCGAAGCTGCTGTGGACCTCGTACGACGGACACAGGACGGGGCAGGTTCCGTCCGGCGGGCCGTCCGGGCGTGACCCCGGCGCGCTTCGTCAGTTGAACGGGGCATGAAGAAGCGCAGCATGCTGGCCATCGCCTCCCTCGCCACCGGGTTCGTCGTCGCCGCGATCTCCCCGTCGCACTCCCACGACCACGACGTACTCGGCGATCTGAACGTCAAGGACACCGTGGGTTCCGTGGATCACCTCGTCAGCGACGGCAGCTTCGCCGTCGACGAGGGTGCCCTGGGGCAGAACAGCTGATACCCGTCGAAAGAGCTCGGCGCCGGTGCCTCGTCGGAGGGGGCACCGGCGCCGACGTATGTGTGCTCTCAGCTGCGGCTGGTTTCCGTGGCAGGGTGGAACGGGCAAGCCTCAGGGGGCCAATAGAAGAGGGGGAACTGTCCGTGATCGTCTGGATCAACGGCGCGTTCGGTGCAGGCAAGACCACCACCGCACGGGAACTGATCGAACTGATCCCGAACAGCACGCTCTTCGACCCCGAGGTCATCGGCGGAGCACTTCCGTACCTGCTCCCGCCCAAGCACCTCGCAGAGGTCGGCGACTTCCAGGACCTGCCGATGTGGCGACGGCTCGTGATCGACACGGCGGCGGCCATGCTCGCCGAGCTGGGCGGGACCCTCGTCGTCCCGATGACCCTGCTGCGCCAGGAGTACCGGGACGAGATCTTCGGCGGTCTCGCGGCCCGCCGGGTCACGGTCCGGCATGTCCTCCTCGCCCCGGCGGAAACGATCCTGCGCGAGCGAATATCCGGCCGGGAGATCCCACCGGACCTCCCCGACGGCGAGATCCGGACGCGCCAGTGGGCGTTCGACCACATCGAGTCCTACCGCGCCGCGCTCGGCTCCTGGCTCACCGCCGACGCCCATCTCGTCGACACCAGCGCGCTCACCCCGTACGAGACGGCCGCCCGGATCGCCGGGGCCGTCGGCAGCGGTGCCGTGCCCGTGTGCGACATCGTGCAGACCCCGGAGCCCACCTCCGAGACCCTCGCGGCCGGAGTGCTCCTCTTCGACGAACAGGACCGGGTGCTGCTCGTCGACCCCACCTACAAGGCCGGCTGGGAGTTCCCCGGCGGCGTCGTCGAATCCGGCGAGGCACCCGCCCGGGCCGGCATGCGCGAGGTCACCGAGGAGACCGGCATCGTGCTCGACGAGGTCCCCCGACTGCTCGTCGTCGACTGGGAACCGCCCGCCCCACCCGGCTACGGCGGACTGCGCCTCCTCTTCGACGGCGGCCGGCTGGACGCCGCCGAGGCAGACCGACTGCTGCTGCCCGGACCGGAGTTGCGCGGCTGGTGCTTCGCCACCGAGGAGGAGGCCGCCGACCTGTTGCCGCCGGTCCGCTACGAGCGGCTGCGCTGGGCGCTCAGGGCCCGTGAACGCGGGGCCGCGCTCTATCTGGAGGCGGGCGTCCCGCTTGGCTGACGACCCGTCAATTTGCGGTCTGATCAACGATGTTGGACGTGACTTTGCCTTTCCGGGGGCACCACCTGGCGATTTTACGGGGTGTGGGTCATTCCGATAACAAAGCGAGGGTGAATTGTCGCCTTCCCGGTATGAACAAGAACGTGAAGAAGGTACATCGGAGCTCTAACGTCTTTGCGCAGCTCAGTTCTCTCGCGGCCGCCGGCCGCCTTGACGGGACCGGACCTTTCGCCGGTCGAAGGAGAGGAACATGCGCGCGCCATCCTCGGCCCTCACCCGGGCCCTCACTCTCGCCGCCGGGCTCACCCTGGTGCTCACCGCCTGCAGCAGCGGCGGCGGGGGCGGCGGCTCCGGCAAGGGCAGCTCGGCCGGGCTCACGTCCTGCAACACCGTGGGCAAGGCCAACACCTGCAACTCGGCCACCACCAAGTCCGGCGGAACGTTCACCTATGTGCTGGAGAAGAACATCCAGCAGTGGAACGTCCAGGACGTCAACGGCAACACCTTCGAGAACGGGGAGGCCCTGGAGGTCGTCCTGCCGCAGGTGTTCATACCCCAGCCGGACTTCACCGTCGCCCTCAACACCGACCTGGTGACCTCGGCGACGCAGACCAGCACCGGCCCGCAGACCATCGTCTACAAGATCAACCCGAAGGCGGCGTGGAACGACGGCACGCCCATCACCGCCGACGACTTCATCTACTACTGGCGCACCAACAACGGCAAGGACTGTCCGCCGCCGCCCGCCAGCGACTCCACCCAGACCAAGGGCTGTCTGCCGCAGAGCACCGCGGGCTACGACCGGATCAAGTCCCTCACCCCGTCCGACAACGGCAAGACCTTCACCATGGTGATGTCGAAGCCGTACTCCGACTGGAAGTCCCTGTTCGGCGCGGGCTATCCCCTCTACCCGGCCCACACCGCGGAGAAGGTCTCCGGCGCCAAGGCCGGTGACGCCACCGCCATGACGGCCACGCAGATGGCTCAGGCCTGGCAGTACTTCCTGAAGACACCGCCCACCAAGTACCCCACCGCGGGCGCCTACAAGATGCAGCAGTGGGTCGACAACGACCACGCCACCTATGTGCCCGACCCCAAGTGGACGGGCGCGAAGAAGGCGACCCTCCAGCGGCTGATCTTCAAGGTGATCTCGGACGCCACCCAGGAGCCAACGGCCCTCAAGAACAACGAGGTTCAGGCGATCTACCCGCAGCCCGAGGTGGACCTGGTCAACCAGGTCAAGAACATCCCCGGCGTCACCTACGTCATCGGCAACGGCCTCACCTGGGAACACTTCGACCTCAACCTGCACAACCCGGTGATCGGCAAGTACCTGGCGCTGCGTCAGGCGATGTTCACGGCGATCAACATCAAGGACATCATCGCCAAGACCGTCGGCCAGTTCGACCCGGCTGTGAAACCGCTCGGCAACCACAACTTCGTTCCCGGGCAGGCCGGTTACAAGGACGTGGTCACCGGCACCGGCCAGGGATCCGGTGATCTGGCCAAGGCGAAGCAGTACCTCACGGCCGCCAAGTTCACCGGCGTGGGTACGGCGTTGAAGACGCCGGACGGCAAGGCCGTCGGACCCTTCAACTGCCGTTACACCACCGGCAACCAGATCCGGCAGAGCGAGTGCCAGATCCTGCAGAGCAACCTGGCGAGCCTCGGCATCAAGATCACCATCAAGCCGATCGGCGCCGCCGACCTCGGCACGGTCCTCGCCGGGCACCAGTACGACATCATCGTCTTCGCCTGGGTGGCGCCGCCGTTCCCGAGCAGTGGTGCCCAGCAGAACTGGTTCACCGGCGGTGGCGGCAACTACGGCGGCTACAGCAACAAGACGGCCGACTCCCTGATCTCCCAGGCCATAGGCGAGACGGACGCGACGAAGTCCGCGGCGCTTCTCAACCAGGCCGACCAGCTCATGGTGAACGACGCCTATGTGCTGCCGCTCTACCAGAAGCCGACGTTCTTCGCCACGCAGACGCGGTTCGTCAACATGCGGAACAACGCCACGAACGTGGGCCCGGCCTACAACACCGGCACGTGGGGCCTGAAGAAGTAGCCCCACCGACTGAGGGAACAGCTCCACCGGCACGCCCGTCGAGCCCGGCCCCGGCGACACCGGGGCCGGGCCCGGGCTCGACGGCATCTCCGACCCGCCGGCCTCCGAGAGAAGACCGCATGCTCGCCTACACCGTGCGCCGCATCCTCGTCTCCATACCCGTCCTCATCATCTCGACGTTCATCGTGTTCCTGGTCGTCATCAACTCCGGCGACCCGGTGGCCAACTTCGCCACCTCACGGCAACCCGCGCCCAGCAAGGCGGCGGTGGCCGCCTTCGCCCGGCACATCCACGCCAACCAGCCGGTGATGGAACGCTATTGGAACTGGATCACCGGCGTCCTGCACGGCGACTTCGGCCCGTCCGTGCAGGCCAACCTGAACATCGGGCACGACCTGTTCACCCGGTTCAAGGTGACCATCACCCTGGTCGCCGCGGCGATGATCCTCGCGCTGATCCTGGCCGTCGTGTTCGGCGTGTTCAGCGCCATCCGCCAGTACTCCGCCGCCGACTACACCATCACCTTCTTCGGCTTCCTCTTTCTCGCCATGCCCGTGTTCTGGTTCGCGGTCCTGCTCAAGCAGGCCGGGATCTGGTTCAACCAGAAGACCGGCAGCCAGTTCCTCGGCACCATCGGCGAGAAGTCGCCGTACCTCGAAGTCGACACCACCTGGAACGAGTTCACCGATCACGTGGGCCACCTCATCCTGCCCACCATCACCCTCGCGCTGGTCTCCTTCGCGTCCTGGACCCGCTACACCCGCGCCTCCATGCTGGAGGTCCTCAACAGCGACTACGTACGGCTCGCCCGCGCCAAGGGACTTCGGCGCGGCAGGGTGATGACACGGCACGCGCTGCGCACCGCCCTCATCCCGCTCGCCACCGTCACCGCGCTCGACATCGCGATCATCCTGGGCGGCGCGGTGATCACGGAGACGATCTTCCAGTGGCACGGCATGGGCGAGATGCTGGTCCAGGCGGCGACCACCCTCGACATCTACCGCACCATGGCCTGGCTGTTGCTCTCCGCCGTCGTCGTCATCGGGTTCAACCTCATCGCCGATCTGCTCTACGCCGTACTCGACCCGAGGATCCGCTATGACTGACATCGAGGCACCGGGGTCCGCGGGCACTCAACTACCGCGTGGCGACCACGAGTTCACCGTACGGCAGCGCACCCAGACCCAGCTGGTGCTGCGCCGCTTCGTGCGCCACCGGGCCGCGATGGTCAGCCTGGTCGTGTTCGTGCTGATCATCCTGTGGGCGTTCATCGGCCCGCACCTGTGGCACTACTCGTACCAGAAGTACACCGAGGACAACTCCAAACCCCCTTCCCTGAAGCACCCGTTCGGCACCGACTCCTCGGGCTACGACGGCTACGCGCAGGTCATGCGCGGCACCCAGACCTCGCTCAAGATCGCCATCATGATCGCGCTCGGCTCCACGCTGCTCGGCGCGATCTGGGGAGCCGTCGCCGGCTTCTACCGGGGCATCGTCGACGCGGTCATGATGCGCATCGCCGACCTGGTGCTGACGCTGCCCCTGTTCGCGATCGCCCTGGTCATCTCCTCCCGCACCGGCGGCTCCTGGTACTGGATCGCCATCGTGATCGCCGGACTCACCTGGGCGTACGTGGCCCGGGTCGTGCGCTCGGCCGTACTGTCGCTGCGCGAGAAGGAGTTCATCGAGGCGGCGCGGGCGCTCGGCGCCTCGGACACCCGGATCATCTTCCGGCATCTGCTGCCGAACGCCCTCGGCCCGATCATCGTGAACGCGACGATCCTGGTGGCGACCGGCATCCTCACCGAGACCGCGCTCTCCTTCCTGGGCTTCGGCGTCCAACCCCCGGACACCTCACTGGGGTTGCTGGTCTCCCAGGCGCAGACGGCGGTCGACACCCGGCCCTGGCTCTTCTACATCCCCGGCGCGTTCATCATCGCCATCGCGCTGACCATCAACTTCATCGGCGACGGACTGCGCGACGCCTTCGACCCACGGCAGCAAAGGGTGCGACAGTGACGACCACGAGTCATGGAGTGCGGGAGGTCCCCGTGACGTCCGCGGTGCTCGAAGTCGAGGACCTCAGCGTGGAGTTCGCCACGGAGGACGGGCTGGTGCGGGCCGTACGCGGTGTCGGCTACCGGCTCGACCGGGGCGAATCGCTGGGCATCGTCGGCGAGTCCGGGTCCGGGAAATCGGTCACCGCCCTCGCCGTGATGGGGCTGCTGCCGTCCGGCGCGCGGGTGCGCGGCTCGGTCCGCTTCGAGGGCACGGAGTTGCTCGGCCTCTCCGACGCGCGCCTGTCCGACCTGCGCGGCAGCGGCATCGCGATGGTCTTCCAGGACCCGATGACCTCCCTCAACCCCGTGTACAACGTGGGCTATCAGATCAGTGAGACCCTGCTCCGCCACAACCCCGAGATGAAGCACCGCGACGCCCGCAAACGGGCCGTGGAGCTGCTCGGCACGGTCGGCATCCCCAGCCCCGAGCGGCGCGTCGAGAGCTACCCGCACGAGATGTCGGGCGGTATGCGCCAGCGCGTCGTGATCGCCATCGCGATGGCCAACGACCCGGACGTGATCATCGCCGACGAGCCGACCACCGCCCTCGACGTCACCGTGCAGGCCCAGATCCTCGAAGCCCTGGAGACCGCCCGCGCCGAGACCGGAGCGGCGCTCGTCCTCATCACCCACGACCTCGGTGTGGTGGCCGGCCACACCGACCGGGTCGCGGTCATGTACGCCGGCCGGATAGTGGAGACCGGCTCCGTCGAGGACATCTTCTACACCCCGCGCATGCCCTACACCCTGGGCCTGCTCGGCTCCCTGCCCCGCCTCGACCGCGAGGAGGAACGGCTCACCCCCATCACCGGATCGCCGCCGAGCCTGCTGAACCTGCCACCCGGCTGCCCCTTCTCACCCCGCTGCCCCATGCGCCGCGACGTGTGCGACACGGACGAACCCGCCCTGCGCAGGGCCGGAGGCGACCTCCACCTCAGCGCCTGCCACTTCGCCGACGAACTCGTCGACACCGGCGCCGGCCAGGTCTTCGACGCCGTCGGCGCGGACACCGAGGCCCTGGCCCGCTTCGCCGACGCGGCCTCCACCACGAACCCCGAGGAGGACCCCGTATGACCGCGCCCGCGCAGGCCGCCACCCCCCTGCCGCCGCTGCCCGGCCACGGCGGCACCGGCGAACCGGTCCTCCAGGTCCGGGACCTGGTCAAGCACTTCCCGGTGATGTCCAAGGGCGTCATCCGCCGCCGCGTCGGTGACGTGCACGCCGTGTGCGGGGTCTCCTTCGACCTGTACGAGAACGAAACCCTGGGCCTGGTGGGGGAGTCGGGCTCGGGCAAGACGACGATCTCCCGCACCGTCCTCGGCCTCGAACGCGCCACCTCGGGCCGGGTCCGCTACGGGGCACACGAGCTCACCGAGCTGAGCAGACGTCAGATGCGGCCCCTACGGCGCGAGTTGCAGATCGTCTTCCAGGACCCGTACGCCTCCCTCGACCCGCGGATGACCGTCCACGAGATCGTCGCCGAACCCCTGCGCATCCACGGCCGGTACGGGTCCGGAGCCGGCGGCGAGGTCAGCGAACTCCTGCGCCTGGTCGGACTCAACCCCGAGCACGGCAACCGCTTCGCCCACGAGTTCTCCGGCGGACAGCGTCAACGCATCGGCATCGCACGGGCGTTGGCCCTGCACCCGAAGGTGATCATCCTCGACGAGCCGGTGTCGGCGCTCGACGTGTCGATCCAGGCGGGCGTCCTCAACCTGCTGATGGACCTGCAGAGCGAACTCAGCCTGTCCTTCCTCTTCGTCGCCCACGACCTGTCGGTGATGCGACACGTGGCCGGCCGGGTGGCCGTCATGTACCTGGGCCGCCTGGTCGAAATCGCCCCGGCCCGGCAGCTGTTCGCCCGCCCGGCGCATCCGTACACCCAGGCCCTGGTCTCGGCCATCCCGCTGCCCGACCCGCGCAAGGAACGCGCCCGCAAACGCATCACCATCCAGGGCGACGTCCCGAGCCCGGTCCGCCCGCCCAGCGGCTGCCGCTTCCGCACCCGCTGCCCCAAGTTCGCCAACCAACTCACCGACAGCGAACGGACGTCGTGCGTCGAGGAGATACCGGCGCTGGTGGACCGGGGTGGTGGCAACCCGGTCGCCTGTCACTACGCGGAGAGCGTGGAGTTGCTGTAGTCGAGGCCGAGTTCCTCGGCGGACGGGTACGGAGTGAGCCTGCTCTCGTCCTTGAGACGACGGTTGAAGTCGCCCACCGACGCGCCGAGTTGGGCGTACCGAGAGATGAGCCCTGCGGCGGCATCGGGGATGCCCTCGGGCCGCTTGCCGTCGGCGCAGGCGCGGATGAAGTCCTGGCGCTCGTCCAGGCCATAGCCGTACTGGTCCACGACGAGCCAGTGCACCAGGTAGGAGAAGGCGTAGGCGCGGTCGTAGTGCCGGTGACGGTCGTAGAAGTCGCGTTCGTCCGGGCCGAGTTGGAAGCGCGGGGAGAGGGCGAGGCCGTAGTCGGCGAGGTAGAGCTGGTGTCCGTCGGTGAGGATGTTCCTGAAGTGGGCGTCGAAGTGCAGGAGTTGATGCTCCTGGAGGAAGCCGATGACGGCTTCCAGGCCCCGCTCCACGAGGGCACAGGCCGTGTCGGGATCGTCGGTGCGCAGCTGCTCGGAGAGCCAGTCGTGCAGGGTGTGCGGCAGGTGTTCCATGAACAGCGTCAGGCTCGCGGACGCCGTCCGCAGCGCCTCGATGTGCTCACGACCGCCGCCCCAGTAGGCCACGTTCCGCTCCACGTCGGCGAGTTCGTCGGGCAGCGACGGTCCCGCGTCGGGCAGCACACGCCAGTGGTGCAGCAGCGGGAAGCCCGGGAAGCGGCCGGACACAACCCAGTTGGTCGTCATCTCGTGCACGGCCAGGTCACGCCAGACACCGAAGCCGGCGTTCGGGACGGCACCGATGCCGTAGTGGCAGTAGGCGGGCGCCCCGAACACGTTGGCCGTGGACCGGACGTTCTCCGGCCGCCGCTCGACATCGGTGAGCGGCATCCGCTTCACGAACACCTTTCTGCCGTCCACCTCGATCAGCGCCGAGCGACCGCCGACACTGGACCCCAACGGCGCGCCGGCCTCGACCAGTTCGGCGAGTTCGTGGTCGGAGAGCAGCGCGAGGGACGTGGCGATGTCACTGTGGGCGACGAGGCGTGAGGTGTTAGCCATACCCCCATCTTCGGTCAGTCGACCCGGAGTTGGAGGCGGACGGTCATCTCCACGCGCACCTCGTCGTCCGCCGCGAGCCCCTGCGGCTTGCGCACGGCGTTCTTGAGCGGCAGCAGATAGCCGCCGTCCTTGGGGAAGAGGGACGTCGTGAACACGACCTCGCCGATCCTGGCCTCGACCGGGATCACACCCCAGCCGTACGAGGCCATGGCGGCGACCTCACGGATGTCCGCCGACTCCTCGTCCGGCACGGGGACGAAGTGGTACGGCGACGGCCCGCGCCACTCGATCACCCGGCCGGTGAAGACGAACCTCATGGCTTCGGTGCCCTTCCTCAAGCCCTCAAGGACGGTCGGGACACGCTCAGTTGCCCGCGTAGTTCTGCAGGAACAGCGCCTCCGCCACCGACAGCCGCTCCAACTCCTCAGGAGACACGCTCTCGTTGAGCGCGTGGATCTGGGCCTCCGGCTCGCTGAGGCCGATGAGGAGGATCTCCGCCCGCGGGTAGAGGGCCGCGAGGGTGTTGCACAGCGGGATGGAGCCGCCCTGCCCGGCGTACTGCATCTCCTGGCCGGGGTAGGCGACCGCCATCGCGTCGGCCATCGCCGTGTACGCCGGGCTGGTCGTGTCGGCGCTGAAGGGCTGGCCCTGGCCGATCTGCTCGGTGCGGACTCGGGCGCCCCACGGGGTGTGGGCCTCCAGGTGGGCCTGGAGCAGTTTGGTCGCCTCGGCCGCGTCCACGCCCGGTGGCACCCGCAGGCTCACCAGCGCGCGGGCGCCGGCCTGCACGGACGGGGTGGCGCCGACGACCGGCGGGCAGTCGATGCCGAGGACCGTGACGGCCGGACGCGCCCAGATGCGGTCGGCGACCGAACCGGAACCGATCAACTCGACGCCGTCCAGCACCTTGGCGTCCTTGCGGAACTGTTCCTCCTCGTACGTAAGCCCCTCCCAGGACGACTGGGCGTCGAGCCCGTCGACCGTCGTGGAGCCGTCCTCGGCGCGCAGCGAGTCCAGGACGCGGATCAGCGCGGCCAGCGCGTCGGGCGCGGCGCCGCCGAACTGGCCCGAGTGCAGGTTGCCTTCGAGGGTGTCGACCTGCACGCGCAGCATCGTCATACCGCGCAGGGTCGCGGTGACCGTCGGCAGGCCGACCCGGAAGTTGCCCGCGTCGCCGATGACGATCGTGTCGGCCTTCAGCAGGTCGGGGTGCTCCTCGGCGTACCGCTCCAGGCCGCCGGTGCCCTGCTCCTCCGAGCCCTCGGCGATCACCTTGACGTGTACCGGGACACCGCCGTTGGCCTTGAGGGCGCGCAGCGCGAGCAGGTGCATGATCACGCCGCCCTTGCAGTCGGCGGCGCCGCGCCCGAACCAACGGCCGTCGCGCTCGGTCAGTTCGAACGGCGGGGTCGTCCAGCCGGCCTCGTCCAGCGGCGGCTGCACGTCGTAGTGGGCGTACAGCAGCACGGTCTTGGCGCCCTCCGGGCCGGGCAGGAAGCCGTAGACCGACTGGGTGCCGTCCGGGGTGTCGAGCAGGGCCACGTCCTGGAAACCCTCGGTGCGCAGCGCGTCGGCGACCCAGTTCGCGGCGCCCTCGCTCTCGCTCTTCGGGAACTGGTCGAAGTCCGCCACCGATCGGAAGGCCACCAGCTCGGTGAGCTCCGTCCTCGCCGTGGGCATCAGCGAGGCGACGGTCTCGGCGACCGGATTCGACGACATGGGCACGCTCCTTGTGGGTGCGACGTTGTACGAATGATGCCGTCGATCCTCCCACAGCGGTCTGTGGCGATGTCCGCCGTAGGATGCGGGGGACAGGTGCGGCAGCGTCTTGATCGGGAGCAGTAGACCATCGTGAGCAGCGAGAACTCGTCGGCGGACGACGAACAGCGGGTGTGGGACGTCGTCGTGGTGGGCGCGGGACCCGCGGGGGCTTCGGCCGCCTATGCGGCTGCGGTCGCGGGACGGCGTGTGCTGTTGTTGGAGAAAGCCGAGCTGCCCCGCTACAAGACGTGCGGCGGCGGCATCATCGGACCCTCGCGCGACTCCCTCCCGCCCGGCTTCGAACTGCCGTTGAAGGACCGGGTGCACGCCATAACGTTCTCGAACAACGGGCGGTTCACGCGGACACGCCGCTCCCGCCAGATGCTGTTCGGGCTGATCAACCGGCCCGAGTTCGACCAGCAGCTGGTCGAGCACGCGCAGAAGGCGGGCGCCGAGCTGCGTACGGGCGTCACAGTGACACGAGTCGAGCAGCACGGCTCCGCGGTCCCGGACCGGCGCACGGTCGCCGTGGTCCTGCAGGGCGGCGAGACGTTGCTCGCGCGGGCCGTCGTCGGCGCCGACGGCAGTGCCAGCCGCATAGGGGCGCACGTCGGGGTCAAGGTCGACCAGGTGGACCTGGGCCTGGAGGCGGAGATCCCGGTGCCGGAGACGGTCGCCGAGGACTGGAAGGGCCGGGTCCTCATCGACTGGGGCCCGATGCCCGGCAGTTACGGCTGGGTCTTCCCCAAGGGCGACACGCTCACGGTCGGGGTGATCTCCGCGCGCGGTGAAGGCGCCGCCACGAAGCGGTACTTGGAGGACTTCATCGCCCGGCTCGGCCTCGCCGGCTTCGAACCGAGCATCTCCTCCGGGCACTTGACCCGCTGCCGGGCGGACGACTCACCGTTGTCGCGCGGGCGGGTGCTGGTGTGCGGTGACGCGGCGGGACTCCTTGAGCCGTGGACCCGTGAGGGCATCTCGTTCGCGCTGCGGTCCGGACGGCTCGCGGGGGAGTGGGCGGTGCGGATCGCCGAGGCGCACGACGCCGTGGACACCCGCCGCCAGGCACTGAACTACGCGTTCGCGATCAAGGCGGGGCTCGGCGTCGAGATGAGCGTCGGCAAGAGCATGCTGTCGATGTTCGAGCGGCGCCCCGGTCTCTTCCACGCCGCGCTCACCGGATTCCGGCCGGCCTGGAAGGCCTTCATGGACATCACCCGGGGCTCGACGACGCTGGGCGAACTCGTGCGCAGCCATCCGATGGCCCAGCGCGCGCTGACCGCGATCGACCGCAGGAACGCGGAGCCGGTGGAGCGCGAGGAGCCCGCGGAGCCCGTGGAGGGCGAGGTCAGCTCCTGACCGTGACGTGGAACACCGGGTGGTCGGGGGCGATCCGGCGCAGCTCGTCGTCGGAGGAGTCCGGGCCGACTCCTCCGAAGAACACCCCGACCTCGGCCTTCCAGCGCTTGAGGTAGGCGCGCAGCAGCGGCACCTTGTCGTCGCCGGTGACCTCGGTCGCGGTGAACGCGTCGACCTTTTTGCCGAGCCGCAGCTCGCCGCCGCCCGCCGCGCGCATGTTGTGCGTCCACTGGACGTGCCCGCGCGGGGCGACGAGGTACTGCTGTCCGTCCACCGTCAGCAGGTTCACCGGAGTGGTCCGCCACTCGCCGCTCTTGCGACCGCGGACCGCCAGCACCCGTGAACCCCAGACGCTGAGACCGCGGCGGGCGAACCAGGCGACGGCGCGGTTGAAGACGTTCACGGTGAACCAGCCGGGCTTCTGGACGTGCGTGCTCATGACGACTCCGAGAGGTGAGAAGGGAACCTTGAAGGCAAAGTCCCGAATGGGAAAGTCCTGGCGGGAACGGCGCTCACTTTTGTGAGCACTGCTCTCGCTTGAGAACAGTCTGCATCGGTACGGCGATCCAATGCAAGAGCAGTGCTCTTGTTTTTGTTCGCCGCTCTTGTTTGTGTGCACTGATCCGATTCCATGCCACACTGGCTCGTATGAGCACCACACAGGGCGCCCGCGCCCGAGCCAGGATCGAGGTCACCGCGGCCATCAAGGACGAGGCGCGCGGACAGCTCGCCGCGGAGGGTGCCTCGAAGCTTTCGTTGCGTGCCGTGGCGCGTGAGCTGGGCATGGTCTCCTCCGCGCTGTACCGGTACTTCCCCAGCCGTGACGACCTGCTGACCGCTCTCATCATCGATGCGTACGACTCTCTGGGCGAGGCCGCGGAGGCGGCGCACTCCGAGGTGGCGGACGCGGTTCCGGTGCGGCGCTGGGTCGCTGTGTGTGAGGCGGTGCGGGGGTGGGCGCTCGGGCATCCGCACGAGTACGCGCTGATCTACGGCTCGCCGGTTCCTGGTTACGTCGCTCCCGAGACCACCGTCCCGTCCGCCGCCCGTGTCGCCCTTCTCCTCATCGGCATCGCGCGGGACGCCCACCAGGCCGGCACCCTGACCGAGCCCCTGCTCCCGGCGGACCTCCATCCCGAGGGGGAGCGCATGGTCGCGGACTTCGCCGGTGACCTTCCGCCCGCGGTGGCGGTGGCCCTGGTCGCCGCGTGGGCCGAGCTGTATGGACTGGTCAGCTTCGAGCTCTTCGGTCAGTTCCGCCGGGTGGTGGAGGATCGGGAGGCGTTCTTTCGGCATGCGGTACGACGGCTTGCGCTCGGAGTGGGGCTCGCCGACGCGTGAGTGCTCCGCTGGGTGCGCGGTTCTTTGTCTGCGGGCCCGGTGGGGGCTGGTCGCGCCCACGCGGCGGAGCCGCATATTGGTACCGCCCCGCGCCCCTTATGGGGCGCCGTAGTGGACCGGAGTACATGGCCCCGCCCGCCGGACGTACTCCCCGGGAAGTACGCGTGATCACCCCGTCCGGCTGACGCCGCCGACGTCGCCCGGCGTCTAGCGTGAGGTGCATGGACGAGCAGCGGGTACGCCGCGGGGGACCGCCCTGGTGGCGTCAGGGGCCGCCGTGGTGGAACGGCCGGGACGGCGGCCCGGCGGACGTCACGCACCGTTGGCCGTGGCGCTCCACCCTGCTGATCACCGTGTTCGTGCTCGTCGGCAGCGCCTTCGCCTCGCGCGGCCAGCCCGGCCGCGTACCGCTGGACCCCTATGCCCGCGCGCTGCTCCTCGCCGGCGGCGCGATGCTGCTGTGGCGCCACCGGTATCCGGTCGCGGTGGCCTTCGGTACGGCGCTGGCGGCCGTGGTCTACCTCGGGGCCGGATATCCGTACGGGCCCGTCTTCGTGACGGTCGCCTTCGGCTGCTTCAGCGCGGTCGTCGCCGGGCGCCGCTGGGCGGCCTGGACCGCGCTCGGTGTGCTGTGGGCCGCGCATCTCCTGGTCGGGCACTGGCTCTACCGGTGGCTGCCCCCGGCCCACGACAACGCCGCTCCCTGGGGCGGCGAGGTGGCCGTCACCACCGGGTTCGTCGCCATCGCCGCGATCTCCGAACTGGCCCGCACCCGCCGCGAACAGTGGGCCCGGGAACGGGCCGAGCGCGCACAGGCGGTCAGGCGCCGCGCCGACGAGGAACGGCTGCGGATGGCCCGCGAACTGCACGACGTCCTCGCGCACAGCATCTCCGTCATCAACGTCCAGGCGGGCGTCGGCCTCGCGCTCCTCGACTCCGACCCCGAGCAGGCCCGCACCGCCCTCACCACCATCAAGGCCGCGAGCAAGGAAGCACTCGGCGAGGTCCGTCAGGTCCTCGACACCCTGCGCACCCCGGGCGACGCCCCGCGCGCCCCGGCCCCCGGCCTCGACCGGCTGCCCGAACTGGCGCAGCAGGCGGCGAGCGCGGGCCTCACCGTCGCGCTCGACGGAACACCGCCCCGCCTCCCGCCCGGCACCGACCTCGCCGCCTTCCGCATCGTCCAGGAGGCGCTCACCAATGTCGTACGACATTCCGGTTCGCGGCACGCGCGCGTGCACGTCGACCACGACCCCCGGGAGCTACGGCTGCGCATCGACGACGACGGGCCCGCGACCGGCGCGGACGCCGGGGGCAGCGGCAACGGGCTGGCCGGAATGCGGGAGCGGGCCGCCGCGCTGGGTGGCACGATCGAGGCGGGCCCGCGCCCGGACGGCGGCTTCCGGGTGCTCGCCGTACTGCCGTTGAAGGTCACGCCGAAGGAGGACGACCGGTGATCCGCGTACTGCTCGCCGACGACCAGGCCCTGGTCCGGGCCGGCTTCAAGGCGCTGCTGGACGCGCAGCCGGACATCGAGGTGGCCGGTGAGGCGTCCGACGGTGAGGAAGCGGTGCGCGCGGTGGGCGAACTGCGCCCCGATGTCGTCCTGATGGACATCCGCATGCCGCTGCTCGACGGCCTCGCCGCGACCCGCCGGATCACCGGGGACGGCGACCTCAAGGACGTGAAGGTGGTCATGCTGACCACTTTCGAACTCGACGAGTACGTCTTCGAGGCGATCCGCTCCGGCGCCTCCGGCTTCCTGGTCAAGGACACCGAACCTGACGAACTCCTGCGCGCCGTAAGGGCGGTGGTCGACGGCGACGCGCTGCTCTCACCCGGGGTGACCCGCCGCCTCATCGCCGAGTTCGCGGCCCGCTCCAAGGAACCCGCGACCGCCGACGCCCTCACCCAACTCACCGAGCGGGAACGGGAGGTGATGGCCCTGGTCGGCATCGGCCTCTCCAACGACGAGATCGCCCGCCGCCTGGTCGTCAGCCCGCTGACCGCGAAGACCCACGTCAGCCGCACGATGGTGAAACTGGGCGCCCGGGACAGGGCCCAACTCGTCGTGCTGGCCTACGAGTCGGGGTTGGTACGCCCCGGCTGGCTGGGCTGAGCCGACCCCTGCCGATACCCGTACAGCACCGTCGCCACCCGGACGAAGAACACCACCGGCACGAGCACGAGCGCCCCGCGCACCAGCAACGTCTCGACGGTGCCCGGCAGTTCGAACAGCAGCGCCGGACCGGCCACCGCCCCGAAGAGCACCGCCGCCACGAACGCCGCGCTGACCAGCGCGTACCCGATCTCGACGGTCATCGCGTCCCGCTCGGCCTGCGTGCGCCGTCCCCCGATCGTCGTCATCCCGAAAGTCTCACACGTGTGCGCCCGGCGGAACAAGCAGCTCCGCCGGGCGCACACCAGGGGAGGCGTCCCCATGAGCTGGTCCGTCGTGAATCGGTCCCGCTCAGCCGCGCCCTGAAGGCCGCGGGGCTGTATCGACATGCGGCTCCGCCGCGTGGGCGCGACCGGCCACGACGGACCCGCGGACGACGCACCGGCCATCCGCGGAGCGCCTAGTCACGGACCGCCACGCGCTCCGCCTCCGCCTCCGTCGCAGTGGACTTGGCTACGACGATGGACTCTTGGGTACGGCGGGTGCGCAGCCCCGGCAGCGTGATCAGCAATCCGGCGAGCGCGATGAACGTCACCACGACCAATCCGGGCCGGTAACTGTCCAGCACCGCCTACGGGGTGGCATGTGCGGGGGCGTGGGCGGTGACCACGGCCGTGACGACGGCCAGGAAGATCGCGCCGCCCACCTGCACCGAGGTGTTCAACAGCCCGGAGACCATGCCCTGTTCGTGGTCCTCGACCCCGTTGGTGGCCTGGATGTTGAGCGAGGGGAAGACCAGCGCGAAGGCCGCTCCGATCAGCAGCATCGACGGCAGGATCACCGCCGCGTACCCGGGATCGACGCTGACCCGCAGGAACAGGGCGTACCCCACGACCATCAGCGCGAAGCCCACCACGATCAGCCGCTGGGTGCCGAACCGGTCGACGATCGCGCCCATCTTCGTCGAGGACGCCGCCACCAGCGCGCCGGCCGGCAGGAAGGCGAGCGCCGTGTGCAACGCCGACCAGCCGAGCAGCTGTTGCATGTACAACGTGACGAGGAACTGGAAGCCGACGTAGGACCCGAAGAGGGCCATCGCGCCGAGCTGGGCGCGGATCTGGTTGCCGGAGCGCAGCACCCCGAGCCGGATCAACGGCCCCGCGGAGCGCCGCTCGACGAACACGAAGACGGTCAGGAGGACGGCAACTGCCAGGAAGGAGAGGAGGGTTCGGGCCGACGCCCATCCGGCCTGCGGTGCCTGTACGACGGTGAACACCAGCAGCAGCATCGACGCGGTACCGAGGACCGCGCCCGGGATGTCGTAGCCGTTGTGGTCCTTCTCGCGTTCACTGCGCGGCAGGAGCTTCAGGCCGGCGAGGAGGGCGAGCAGCGCGATCGGTGCGGGCAGCAGCATGGTGAGCCGCCAACTGGCCTCCGTGAGCAGGCCGGAGAGCACCAGGCCCATCGAGAAACCGGTGGCGGCGCAGGTGGTGTAGATGGACAGGGCGCGGTTGCGCAGCGGGCCCTCGGCGAAGGTCGTGGTGATGATCGACAGGCCGGCCGGTGCGGTGAAGGCCGCGCTGAGGCCCTTGATGAAGCGGCTGGCGATCAGCAGCGGGCCCGAGTCGACGAGCCCGCCGAGCAGTGAGGCCACCGCGAAGACACCCAGGGCGACCAGGAAGACCTGACGCCGGCCGAGCAGGTCGGCGGTCCGGCCGCCGAGGAGGAGCAGCCCGCCGTATCCCAGGATGTAGCCGCTGACGATCCATTGGAGCGTCGAGGTGGAGAGGTCGAGTTCGGAGCCGATGGAGGGCAGGGCGACACCGACCATCGACACGTCGAGCGCGTCCAGGAACATCGCGGCGCAGAGCACCAGCAGGGTGCCCCACAGCCGGGGAGTCCAACGTCCCTCGGACAGGGAAGGGGAGAGCGGAGAGGTCATGCCGCAGACGCTACATGCGCATGCATCGAATGCGAACGCATTTAATTACGATGCAACAAACTCGCTTCTCTGCTACGGTGCGCTGTCATGGCGGCGAAGAAGGCCGAGCAGGCGCTCGTGGACCAGTGGCGGGAGATGCTGGCGTTGCACGCCCGCACGCAGTGCGAACTCGACCGCGCTCTGCATCAACACGGCCTGTGCGGCAGCGACTTCGAGGTGCTCGACGTGCTGTCCGGCGAGTGCTGCACGTTCCGCGTCCAGGAGATCTCCGAGCGCGTCCACCTCAGTCAGAGCGCCCTGTCCCGCCTGATCGCCCGGCTGGAGAAAGACGGCCTCGTCGAGCGCGGCATGTGCGCGGAGGACCGGCGCGGCGTACGCGTGACCCTCACGGACAAGGGGCGCACGCTGCACGGTGAGGTACTCCCGTTGCAGCGTGCGGTGTTGACGAAGATGCTGACCGGCTGACGCTCCCCGCTCATGCGGCGGGCGTGGCCGGCGACGCGTCATCCCCGAGTGAGGCGGCAGATCCCGCACCTGCCGCCCCTGGGGAGGGCTGCCCGGCGTGCCGTACGTCAGCCGGAGGCGAGCGCCCTGCGCAGCGTCTCGACGGCCAGGGTGATGGCGGCTTCGGCGGCGTGGGTCTCGCGCAGGGCGTTGAGCATCACGAAGTCGTGGATGATGCCCTGGAAACGGACGGCGGTGACCGCGACTCCGGCTTCGCGGAGCTTGTTGGCGTAGGCCTCGCCCTCGTCGCGGAGGACGTCGGCCTCGCCGGTGATGACGAGGGCCGGGGGCAGGTCGGTGAGCTGTTCGGTCGTGGCGCGCAGCGGGGAGGCCGTGATCTGGGCGCGCTCGGCCTCGTCGGTCGTGTACTGGTCCCAGAACCACTGCATGCCGTCGCGGCGCAGGAAGTAGCCGGTGGCGAACTGGTCGTAGGAGCCGGTGTCGAAGGCGGCGTCGGTGACCGGGTAGAAGAGCACCTGCTGGAGCAGCGGGACGTCGCCGCGCTGCTTGGCCATGAGCGTCAGCGCGGCGGTCATGTTGCCGCCCACGGAGTCGCCGGCCACCGCGATGCGGGTCGGGTCGAGATCCTTGGTCGCGCCCTGCTGAACGACCCACTGGGCGACGGTGTAGTTCTGCTCGATGGCGACCGGGTAGCGGGCCTCGGGGGAGAGGTCGTACTCCGGGAAGACCACGGCGGCGTTCGCGCCCACGGCGAGTTCGCGGACGAGCCGGTCGTGGGTGTGGGCGTTGCCGAAGACCCAGCCCGCGCCGTGGATGTAGATGATCACGGGGAGCGTGCCGGTGACCCCGGCCGGGCGCACGACGCGGGTCCTGACCTGGCCGGTCGGGCCGCCGGGCACGGTGATCCACTCCTCGTCGACAGCGGGCCCGGCGATGGCGCCGGACTGGACCTCGTCGACCGCCTTGCGGCCCTCCGCGGGGGCGAGGTCGAACAGGTACGGCGGGTTCGCGGTCGCCTCGACGAAGGCCTGGGCGGCGGGTTCGAGAACGGGGCGGGGTGCGCTGCTGTCGGTCATGACGATCTCCTCGGATCGGGTGCCGCGGGCGGGTTCCGGCGGGGACTCGGCCGGTGGTGCGGTATGGGGATGACAGTAGCGCGCTATTAAGTCGTGCACAACTGAAGCGTGCTCGATAGAATCGACCGAACCCGAACGATAAGGTGGTGATTGCCCTGAAGAGCGCCGGAGGCGCCGGAGCGAGGAGTCGCACCATGAGCCCAGCCGCCGCGGAACCGGCCGAGGGATCGCTGCTCCTCGACGACCAGTTGTGCTTCGCGCTGTACGCGGCGTCCCGCGCGGTGACCGCCCGCTACCGGCCGCTGCTGGAAGAGCTGGGGCTGACCTACCCGCAGTACCTCGTCATGCTCGTGCTCTGGGAGCAGGACTCGATCTCCGTACGGGACCTGGGCACCGCGCTCCAGCTGGAATCCAGCACCCTCTCCCCCCTGCTGAAGCGGCTGGAGGCGAACGGTCTGCTGCGCCGCGAACGTCGGCGGGACGACGAACGCTCGGTCGCCATCCGGCTCACCGACACGGGGGAGCGGATGCGGGAGCAGGCGGCCGCCGTGCCCCTCGCCATCGGCGACGCGATGGGCCTGACCCCCGCTCAGGACGCCCTCGCCAAGCAGCTCCTCCGGCTGATCACCACCAACGTCTCCGCGGGCTGAACCGCCCGCCACCTGCGCGTTTCCGCTCGGCGGGGCGGTGTGTCGTCGCCGCTGTTCAGCTTAGTTTGCAGGTCCAACGGCATCTCCTGGACCGGGTCCCCGGTATACGGTCCGAAGCGATTTCCCGAAAAGAAATGGCTTACGTCAATGGAGATTCGAGCCGGACAACCACGTCAAGTTCCGGGCCGCGGGACGCGATTGACGGAGTCGGCACCGTCACCCCCGCCTTAGGGCCTGTCTGACAATTCCCGTCTGCCTCGCGACGCCATGCACGCTCCCCCACTGCCTTAAGGGCGTGGGAGGTGCCCCCACTCGCCGCACCGGGCGCAGACCCAAGTACGTCCAGTACGAGGGTCTACGCCCGGCACGCCGAGAGCACGCACCTGACGCCGCGCGGCCGCCCTCCGGGCGACGACGGGAATTGTCAGACAGGCCCCTAGCCACGCACGGAACGCCACGCGCAGTTCACACCCCGTCAACCCGCCCCGTACGACGTCTTGAGGTGCCATGCCGACCCTGGTTTCCGAAGTCTCGCCTCCGTCCCCTCAGCCGGACTCCCCGTCCCGGAACGTCACCGCCACCATCGCGCTGGCCTGCGTGGGAGTCTTCGTCTCCTACCTGCCGGTCGTCGGTGTGTCGGTCGCGCTCCCGGTGATCCAGCAGGCGCTCGACGCCTCCACCACCGGGCTTCAATGGATCACCGACGCCTTCATCCTGCCGACCGCCGCACTGCTCCTGACCTGCGGTGTCATCGGTGACCTCTTCGGCCGCAAGAAGATGTACCTGATCGGCCTGACGCTGTCCTGCATCGGCTGCCTCGTCGCCCTCACCGCTCACAGCGTCGTCCAGGTCTGTGTCGGCCAGGCGCTCACCGGCGTCGGCACCGCCGCCCTGCTGCCCGCGACCCTCGGTCTGATCAGCCACGTCTGCCCCGACCACCGCAAGCGGGGCGCCGCGATAGCCCTGTGGACCGCCGCCCTCGGCCTCGGTCTGACCCTCGGCCCGCTCTTCAACGGCCTGATCGTGGAGCACGCGAGCTGGCGCTGGATCTTCCTGCCCACCCTGGCCATCGGCGCCGTCACGGTCCTGGTCGGCGCCTTCGCCCTGGTCGACTCCCGCTCGGACCGCGAACGCCACCTCGACATACCCGGCCAACTCCTCGCGATCGTCGCCATCACCGCCATCGTCTACGGCGTCATCGAGGGCGGGGGCGCCCCGGGCTGGGGCTCGGCCGAGGTCGTGGCCGCGTTCGTCGTGGCGGCGCTCGCCCTGCCGGCCTTCGTCCTGGTCGAACTGCGCTCGCGCTGCCCGATGTTGGACATGCGCCTGTTCAAGTCCTCGGCGTTCTCAGGGGCCGCGTTCGTCATGGCGCTCACCCTGTTCGCGCAGGTCGGTCTGGTCTTCTCGCTCAGCGAGTACTTCGGCCTCGTCCACCACGCCTCGACCTGGGACATCGGGGTCCGCCTGATCGCGCTCAACGGCTTCACCGTCGTCCTCGGTCCGGTGGTCGGCCGGCTGATGCACCGGTTCTCGCCGGGCCTCGTGCTGGTGACCGGCCTGCTCGTCGGCGGTATCGGGGCACTCCTGGTCAACCTCTTCGACGCCACCACCGGCACCGGCGAAGCGGCCCTGGTCATCGCGGTGTTGGGCATCGGCATCGCGCTGGCGATGGCCCCGATCACCACGATCGCCATGAACAGCCTCCCGCGCCGCCAGGGCAGCACCGCCGGTGCCGCCAACAGCGCGCTCCGGCAGATCGGCAGCGCCCTGGGCCCCGCCATCTTCGGTGTGGTCCTCACCCAACGCACCCTGGGCACCCTGCCCGCACACGTCGCCGCGTCCGGCCTCGCACCGGCCGACCAGGGCCAGGTCATCGGCATGGTCAACGGCGCCGGCATCCAGGCGGGCGCCTTCCTCCACCTGAACACCGGCGAGGCGACGGGCCAGGCCCTGGCCGCCTACGGCGCGAGCTTCACGGACGCGCTGCACACCTGCGCCCTGGTCGGAGGCATCGGCATGCTGGTCGCCGCGGCCGTCGCCTTCGTCACGATCGGCATCCGCGCCCGCGCGCCGCACAGCGAGGCCGCTGCCGCTGCGACGCATCCGGCCGCCGGGGCGACGGCTGTTGGGGAGGCCGGCTGAGCAACGGCCTGTGCGTGAGGGGTGGTTGTCCTTCGGGTGAAGAGTCCCGAGGGGCAGCCACCCATGCGATACGTCCCGTTGGCCGTCGGTCGATGCCCGCACCTACGAGTCGATGCGTGCGGCCCGCCGTCAGCCGATGCCGCTGTCGTTCTCCAACGCGGGGGCGAGGAGGTGGCACAGGGAGTCGGCCGTCAGGTGCAGGGGGTCGGCGGTCTCCAGCGGCCACTCGACGGCGATCCAGGCGGCGGAGAACGACTCGGTTTGCAGCACGGCCATCAGCGCTCGTTGGCGAGCCCCCCGGGATCGACGCCCCGCCAGCGCTCCGGGGGACCGACCAGCATCGCGACATGGCGCTCGTGCGCCTCGACGTACTGCACCCGGCCCTCGCCGAGACTGCGGAGCGCCGCCGGAGCCGCCGCGTTGGCGACGCGGCGGACGGGTGCCATCTCGCGCCGGCGGGTCGCGGCCTCGTCCAGCCAGGTGCGGATGCCGGCCCGGGTCCAGCGCGGAAGCGCGGCGAGGTCGGCGAGGTCGGCGTACGCCTCGCCCACCACGCCGTACACACCGTCCACCAGCGCGTCGACGATCTCGGCCTTGCTGGGGAAGTGGGCGTAGACCGTGGCTCGTGTCACCCCTGCCGCCTGGGTGTCCTCCATCCGCGCATCGAGAAACGGCTTCTCGGTGAACACCGTGACGGCCGCGTCGAGCAGTCGGCGATGCGTGAGGATCTTCTGCTCTTCGCGCAGGTTCCTGCGGGGCGTCGGCTCCATCCGCCCAGTTGCTTGCATGGGTCGGCTATATGCCGCCGTGTACGGGACGGCGTGCTTGGAATTGGGGCTCTGACCAGGTCTTTTACCTCAAGTGCCGAGAGGGGACGCCCTCTCAGCTCGACTCGGGCCAGTCGGCGTATCGGATGCGGCGCAGGTCGAGAACCTCGCCGAGGGTGCTCCACTCGTCCTTGCCCAGGCGGGCCAGGGGACGCAGCCGAGTGATCTCCGGATGGCCGTCCTCCAGGACGGTCTCGTCGATCGCGAGGTGGACCACCCGCCCGAAGACCACGGTGGAACTGCCCAGCCGGAGCGTGCTGTGCAGTTCGCACTCCAGGGCCACGGGGGAACGGGCGACGCGCGGTGCCTTCACCCGTGCGCTGGTCTCGCGCTCCACCCCCACGGCGTCGAACTCGCTGACACCTTCCGGGAAGTCCGTGGCGGTCTTGTTCACCTCGTCGATGAGCGACTCCGGGGCGAGGTTGACCACGAACTGCCCGGTGGCCTCGACATTGCGCAGCGAGTCCTTACGACCGACCGAGGTGAACTGCACGATGGGCGGCGCGGCCGACGCGACGGTGAAGAAGGAGTGGGGAGCGAGATTGTCGACGCCGTCGGCGGAGACGGTCGAGACCCAGGCGATGGGGCGCGGAACGACAGTCGACGTGAGCAGGCGATAGACCGCCATCGGCTCCAGCCGGGCCGGGTTGAATTCAGTGCGCATACCAGCGATATACCAGATGCCCACGAGGCCGAGGCCACCAGTCGTGGCTTTGACCCTGAAGTCTGGATCCGTCCTCTGTGTGCGTTGGTCGTGGCGGGGGTGGCCGCCGATGCCTCCTACGTGCACCAGCGGGAGTTTGCCCGTCAGGGTGGAGCGGACGCGGTCAGTGCCTCGTTGTGGCCGCTGTCGGTTGACGGGCTGTTGCTCTTGGCGACAGTTGGTCTGCTGAAACGGTCGGTGCGAGGGCTGACGTGTCTGAAAGCAATGGTCCGGCGAAGGGTGACCGTTTGCAGGGCGACGATCCCTTGTTGGCACGGGCGCTGATGCCTGATGCCCGACACCGGGGTCCGCGTCAGCGGTCCATGTCTGCTGAGACCTTGCGGAAGGAGCTGTGTGTCGGCGCGCGGCGATCGCGACAGCTGACCGCTCTTGTTCGCTTGAACCGTGGCGATATCAGAGGTGTTGGTGGACTTGGTGATCCGGCGGACAGATCTGGCTGAGGGCATCACGGCGTCCTGCGTGTGTGGTCCGAGGGCGTCAGCGACGGGTCGGCCGGGGCTTTACGTCTTCGCCGACTCAGCCCTGACGACGAGGACTCTGTCATCCGGACGGCCACCATCCGTCCTGCCAGGTTCAGCCGGCCCTGCAGTCGCCGGTCGCTGCGCCAACTCGTCGCTACCTGCACAGGAGATGTCCGAAGCCGGGCATCGTCTCTCCCGGTGGAGCGAGTGGCGGCGGTTCTCCGGGCACCCTCGCGAGTACTCCGGGGGCGAGGGTCTGGCGGGGCGTGAGTCGCGTCGCTGGTAAGGGGGCGGGCTCGTGGCTTCGGCGCGCGGGGCGCGGGTCAGTCCTCCTCGACGACCCGTACGGTGTTCAGTCGCTGGTCGGCCGCGTCCGGCAGGAACATGCCGGCCTCGACTCCAGTGACCAGGTATTTCAGCACGGGCTCAGTGAGGCGTTCGCCGGGCAGGGCCACGGGGATGCCGGGCGGGTAGGGGGTGATCATCTCGGCGGCGATCCTGCCGACGGCTTCGGCCGTGGGGACCTTCGTGTGCTGGGCGAAGTAGGCGTCGCGGGGCTGGCGGGCCTGGTCCATCCGCAGTTCGGCGGGTGACGGGACGGCGACCTCGGGGGCGTCCCGCAGTTCGGCGGTGTGGTCGGCCAGGTCGCGCAGGGCCGTCAGGAGACGGGTGGTGGTCTGCTCGTCGTCGGCGTGGGTGAGCTGTGCGCTGATACGGCGGTGATCGAAGAGGTGGGCGTCGATGTGATGGTGGGCCCGCAGCCAGTCGGCGGCGCGGTAGCCGGTGGTGCCCAGTTCGCCGATGTCCATGACGACCGGGAGCGGGTCGAAGTCGTGGGCGAGGTCGGGGCCGCAGAAGTCCTTCGCGTCGTTGACGTGGAAGCCGTCGATCGCTTCGACGGCCGTGCGGGTGCGTGCCGCCAACTCCAGTGCCCGGCCGAGGAGTTCGTTGCCGTGCTGGACCATCTGCCGACGCCAGGCGTCGATGCCGGCGTAGATCAGGACGTTCGGACTGGTCGTGCCGAGGAGGTCGGCCCGCGACGCCAGTTCGGCGGGATCGATGAGGTCGCCCTGGAGGTGGAACACCGAGCCCTGTTCCAGGCCGCTGCCCATCTTGTGGATGCTGGTCACGCAGATGTCGGCGCCGGCGTCCATGGCCCATGACGGCAGGTCGTCGTGGAAGGGGAGGTGGGCTCCCCATGCCTCGTCCACGATGAGCGGCTTGCCGAGCCGGTGGCAGACGTCGGCGATGCCGTTGAGGTCGGCGGCGGCTCCGTACGGGGTGGGGCTGGTGACCAGGGCACCGTCCGCGTCCGGATGCTCCGCGAACGCCTTGGCGTAGGCCGCCGCCGAGGGGGGATGGGCGAGGTGGCGGGAGGTGTCCCATCGGGGTTCCACCCACACGGGCTCGACACCGGACAGGATGAGTCCGGCCACCACCGACTTGTGGGCGTCACGTCCGACGAGGAGCCGGTGGCCGGGGGAGGTGACCGCCAGCATGGCGGCCTTCACCGACAGGGAGCTGCCGCAGGTCGAGAAGAACGTGTGGTCCGCGTGTACCGCGTCGGCCATCAGGTTCTCGGCCCGCTCCAGTACGCGGCCCCGGGTGAGCCGGTCGTCCAGGCCGCCGTTGGCCAGGACGTCACCGTAGAAGACGGCGTCACCCAGTACCGCGCGGGCGCGGGGGTCCGCGCCGCGTGCCTGTTTGTGGCCCGGGGGAGTGAACCCCAGTTCGTCCGCGTCCGCGTAGCGGGCGAGCGCTTCGAGAATCGGGGCCTCAGCCTGGTTCGCAGCCATGGCGGCCGGGTTCCCCGCGGCGTGGCGATCATGCAGGCCGGGGATGCCGGCACCGCCGTGACCACTTGCCGCTCGGTCCTCGCCCCGGACGATGTTCCACTCCGCGCCCGTTGTGCGCCGTAACCGGGGAACCACTGCTCTCCACCGCGCGGACCCACGTACGTACGCCGTTGGTCTGGTTCGTCTGGCATTCTCGACGGGGTGTTCACCGGGTTCCCGTCGGCAACGGCCGTGAAACGCCGTGCCGTTCAGATGTCGTGCTTCTCCAACGGCCGTACGGCGGGCCCCTGGAGGATCTGTCCGTCCGGGGCGAAGCGGGAACCGTGGCAGGGGCATTCCCATGCCTGCTCCGCGGGGTTGAAGGCCACGATGCAGCCCAGGTGGGTGCAGCGGGCCGAGACCGCGTGGAGCTGGCCGGTCTCGTCGCGGTGAACGGCGCACTGCCGGCCGCCCGTCCGTACCACGGCACCCTCGCCGCGAGGGATGTCCTCCAGTGCGGGGCCCGTCAGCGGTGGCAACCGGTCACCGACGAAGTGCTGGGCCACGTGCGCCTGTTGCCTCAGGAAGGACCCGCCCTCCCGGATCACGGAGGCCAGGCGGCGTGGATCGTAGAGGCCGCTCCACTCGCATTCGCGTCCGCGGACGAGGTCGCTGAGCAGGCCGCCCGCCATGATGCCGCCGCTCAGTCCCCAGCCGCCGAAGCCGGTGGCCACGTAGGTGTGGCGGCTGCCGGCGTGGAGCGGTCCGACGAGGGGCACCGAGTCGGTGGAGTCGTTGTCCTGGGTGGCCCAGCGGTGCGTGAGGGTGAGACCCGGGAAGCGGTCCTGGGCCCAGGCGGACAGTCGGGCGAAGCGTTCCTCGACGTCGGCGGCACCGGGGGTGAAGTGCTCCCCGGTGACGATCAGCAGGCGTTTGCCCTCGTCGTACGGTGCGCTGCGGACCGACCTCGTGGCCTGCTCGGGCGTGATGTACATGCCCCGAGGTGCCAGGGCCTCGTCGACGGTGCCGGCCACCACCAGTTCCCGCCTCGGGGACAGCCTGGTGAAGAGCAGGGCCCTGTCGAACACGGGGTAGTGCGTGGCGATCACGACCTCTCCGGCGCGGATCGACACGCCGGCGTCGGTCGTCAGCACGCAGGGTTCGCCCTCGCTGAGGCCCACGACCCGCGTGTTCTCGTACACGGCACCGCCGCGCCGTCGCAGGTCGTCCGCGAGCGCCAGCAGGTACTTCCGGGGATGGAACTGGGCCTGCCCCGTCACCCGGACCGCGCCGGCCACCGGGAAGGGCAGGTCGGTCTCCGTGACGAAGTCGGCCGGCAGTCCCGCCCCGCGTGCGGCCTCTGCCTCGGCTCGCAGCTCCGCCACGCCCCGGGGGTCCTCGGCATAGGTGAAGGCCGCCGCCTCCTCCCACTCGCAGTCGATGCCCAACTCCTCGACGATCTCGGCGGCGTGGCTGATCGCGGCGGACTGCGAGCGCGCGTACAGCCGCGCGCCCTCAGGGCCACGGGTGCGGCGGAGATGGTCGTAGACCAGCGTGTGCAGGGCGGTCAGCTTGGCCGTCGTGCGACCGGTGACCCCGGCGGCGAGCCGTCCGGCCTCCAGTACGGCCACCTCGCGTCCCTGCCTGGCCAGTTCCCAGGCCGCGCTGAGTCCCGCGATGCCGCCGCCGACCACCGCGACGTCGACGGAGAGGTCATGGGACGGCGGGGGAGCGGGCTCGCCGGGCGGTGCGGTCTCCAGCCAGTACGATCCCTCGGTTCCGGCCTCGGTTCCTGTCTCGGTGTTCATGGTCGCCGGGTGCCCACGGGGCGACGGGATACGCGAGGCTACGCCAGCAGCCGCAGCACGGCTTCCTCCACGACACCCTGCGTGGCCGGTTCGCCGAAGCGGACCCCCGCGCCCAGGTCGTCGAGGGCCGGGGCGATCGTCCGGCCCTCCTCGAAGAGTTCGACGACCCTGGGGTTGATGTACGAGGCGCGGCAGACCGCCGGCGTGTTTCCCAGGTAGCCGGCCACCTCACGGACGGCGTGTGTCACCGCGCGTCTGCGGGCGGTGCGGGATGCCGCGGCGACGGGTTCCGCCACGGCGAGGGCGACGGCCGCGAGGACGGTGGCGTGCCAGGTGCGGAAGTCCTTGGCCGTGAGGTCGGTGTCCGTGCGCTCGCGCAGATAGGCGTTGAGATCGTCCGCGTGCACGTCGTGCCAGGCACCGGCCCGCCAGTAGGCGAAGAGGCGCTCGCCGTCGTCACGGCGGCGCAGCAGCGAGCGCAGGGCCCGGCAGACGGACTCCTCGGCCAGCGCCTGCGACACGTCCTTCGCGTCCTTGGCCGGATAGGCGAGGCGCACCTCGCCGTGGTGGCACGAGGCGTGTTCGCGGAGCAGCGTGGTGAGGCCGTGCGTCTCGTTGTCGCGGCGGTACGACTCGTTCCCGATCCGGAAGAACCCCAGGTCGAGCAGGCGCGCCGCGCAGGCCAGCACACGGTCCCGGCACAGTCCCCGGGCCTTGAGGTCCTCGGCCGTGTGCTTCCGCAGCCGGGGCAGGGCGGGGGCCACTTCGAGGACGTGCTCGTGCTTGGCCGCCTCCTGCTGCTCCCGGAACCGTGGGTGGTAGAGGTACTGGCGTCGCCCCGCGGCGTCGGTACCGGTCGCCTGGATGTGCCCGTTGGCCTCAGGGCAGATCCACACGTCCTTCCACGCGGGCGGTACGACCAGGTCACGCAGGCGTTGCCTCTCGACTTCGCCGGTGATGGAGCGGCCGCCGGGATCGACGTAGCGGAACCCTCGCCCGCAGCGGATCCGGGTGATTCCCGGCCGGTGGATGTCGCTGTCGCGCAACCGGACCCGCCGTGAACCGCCGTGCGACGGCGCGGAGTTCACGGTCATGACCTGGTGTGGTCCTCGGCGCCGGCCGGACGGCGCAGCATCCGGGAAGCCAGCAGGAGGGTGATCGGCCACAGCGCGGCGAGGCACCACAGGACGGCGGAGTCGGAGGTGAGGATCCCCACGACGAGGAGGAGCAGCGACGCACACGTCAGGGCGGCCACCGACAGGGGCAGCCACGGCCGGGCCACCGGGTGGCGCATCCGCCGGGCCAGGCGTCGGTCCTGGCGGAGTTCCGCCTCGATACGCCACAGCGCGAGGCGTTCCTGCGACGACAGTGCGACGTCATCGGGGTTGTTTCGGCTTTCCACGGTGAGTACCTCGTTCGTCCCGTGCTGAGGCACCGGACCGCTCCGCTCCGGGTCGGCGCGGGAGTCCTCGGTGCTGATGACCGGACGAGTTCCCCGCAAAAGCCGACCGACGCCTTCCAGCGGCCGGGCCGGAGCCTTCGTACGGCTTTCCCGGCACTCGGTGCCTCGCACGCGCCGTAGAAGGGGCCGGCCTCGGCGAGAACCGCATTCGGACTGGCCGGTTTTGGTGGTCGCTGCCGTGCTTCCCCTCGGCGCGCACATCGCCTTCGCCGTCCCCTTGCTTCTCTGCCTGCTCACCGCGCTTCTCGCGACCCTGCCGTCTTGAGCGAGTCGGGTCGTGCCCGAGCGAGCGGAGTCCCGTCTGAACGGCCTGTCGGCGCACGGTCTACAGCGCGTCCCTCGGGATCGATTCGTTCCACGTCCGGGAGGCGACGCGTCGACCGCGTTCGTACGCGTCCAGCGTGGCGTTGACGTGGAACGTCTCGGCGTCGCAGGTCAGCCGGGTGCTGGTGCGGACCTGTACGTCCCAGTCCCTGCGCCGGAAACTCATCGTCCAGGTCACCTCGCCGGCCGGTGAGGTGAAGTCGTCGGCGACCGAGGTGTACCGCTCCTCGGCACGGCAGCCGACGTCCAGGTCCATGGCGTCGTAGTGGACCGTGCCGCGGTCCTTGACGATGTTCAACGCCGCGCCGTAGTCGATCAGGTCGCGGGTGACCTCCCAGCGCTGTTCGGGCGGTGTGATCTGTGTCGTCGCGAGGGGGGCCGTGCCCTCGGGCGCCTCGAAGGGGGCCGGGGTGTCCGGTTCGTCGGCCGGGCGGACCGGCAGGACGAGGCGGCACGGCTGCTCGTGCACGGTCAGGAGCGTGGGCCTCGGCGGTGGCCAGGCCAGCGGCCAGTACGACGTGGACAGGGAGAGCCGTACGCGATGGCCCGGCGGGAAGGCCTGCGCCACACCGTTCAGGTGCAGCGTGGCCCGCTCGCGCCGGCCCGGTTCCAGCGGGGCGGGCTCGTCCGTGCCGTCCCGGCGCGTCAGGTTGAGGACGCCGTAGGTGACCCGGGTGGCGCTGCCGTCGGGGGCCACGTCCGAGAGCCGGGCGGCCACCATGGCCACCGGCTGGTCCGCGCTCACCTCCAGTTCGACGCGCGGGGCCCCGAGGATCTCCAGCCGGTCCGTCAGCGGCTCGGTCTCGTAGACCAGGGAGCCGCCGTCCTCCTCGCGCTGGTCGTAGGGCAGGTCCGGCGGGGCGTTGTAGGAGGCCCACTTTCCGGCGAACTGGCCCACGGACAGCGGGGACTTCAGCGTCTGGTTCCCTCCGTCGGCGAGGGCTTCGTCCTCGGCGGTGAGGTGTCGGGAGCGCAGCGCGTACGCGGTGTCGCGCACGTGCCCCGAGGGCCATGTGGGCTCGCCGACCCACCGGCCGGGGCGATCCTCGTACGAGGTGGACGGCGGCACGCTGTCCTGCATCCACGCCCGGAGCATCGGGCCGTCCATCGCTCCGTTGTCCGCCCCCTTGAGCCAGTGGTCCCACCAGCGCACCACTTCCTGGAGGTAGCCGATGGCGGGTCCGGGCTCGCCCAGGTGCGGGTACTTGTGGGACCAGGGGCCGATCATTCCCTTGCGCGGCCCGTCCAGGTGGGCGAGCAGGCGGGTCACCGCGTTGGAGTAGCCGTCGGCCCAGCCGCTGGAGGCGAGGACGGGGACGCGGACGGCGGCGTAGTCCTCGCACACCGACGCGTGCCGCCAGTAGCCGTCGCGACGCTGGTGGCGCAGCCAGTTCAGGACCCACGGTTCGGCGGCTTCGAGCCTTTCGTGCCACATCTCGCGCCAGCGCTCGCCCACGGCGGACGGGTCCGGCGGGCACGTGGCGTAGGCGAACATGGTGCCCGCCTCGGCGAGGTTGTCGGACAGCATCGCGCCGCCCATGTAGTGCATGTCGTCGGCGTAGCGGTCGTCGGTGAACGAGGAGATGACGATGGCCCGCAGACTCGCGGGCCGCCGGGCGGCCACCTGCAGCGCCGCGAACGCGCCCCAGGAAATGCCCATCATCCCGGTCGTGCCGTCGCACCAGGGCTGCGCGGCCAGCCAGTCGAGCACCGCCTCGGCGTCGCTCTGCTCGACCTCCAGGTACTCGTCGGTGAGGATGCCCTCGGAGTCGCCGGTACCGCGCAGGTCGACGCGGACACAGGCGTAGCCGTGCCCGGCGATGTACGGGTGGTGGATCGAGTCGCGGACCGAACTCAGGTCGCCCTTGCGGTACGGGATGTACTCCAGGATCGCGGGGACGGGGGCGCCGTCCGAGGACACCGGGCGCCAGACGCGTGCCGAGAGGTGGACGCCGTCCGGCATCGGGATCCTGACGTGGTCCTCTTGCCTGGTGGCATGGGGGAGATTCTCGATGTATCGCATACGTCTCTCAGGTCGTGCGGTCGGTCTTGCGGTCGGTCGGGTGGTCGAAGGTGAGTCGTAGCGCGGCGACGCAGCGGTCGTACTTCTCGCGCAGCTCGTGTTCGTCGGCGCCGCCGGTGAAGATGTGCGCCACCTCGTAGCTGTAGCTGTCCTGCTGGTCGACGTCCGAGAGGCGTTGCCCCTCGTCGGGCACGATGTCGACGCGGACGCCGGGTATCTCCTTCTCGACGCGGGCCAGTTGCTCGGGCGGAGGCACCCTGCCGACGACTCCGTCGGTGAACCAGCGGTAGTACCACTTGGCGGCCAGGGCGTACGGACCCTGCCGGAACGGCATCGCGGGATCCCGGCCCAGCGCGAGGGCGAGCATGCAGTGGTGGTTGGGTACGCCGTCGACGAAGGCGAAGAGCTCCGCGTGCGCCTGGGAGTGGCGGGGGTTGATCTCCAGGATCGAGATCGCGTCGGTGGCCGGATCGTAGAAGAACTCGATGCTGAAGGTCGCCTGCCGCCAGCCGATGTGCCGCATCACCCGTTTCGACACCTCGCGCAGGCGCTGCTGCACCGGATCCGGCAGGGACGAGGGGTACTGGTGGCGCAGGAAGCTGGTGGAATCCGGGTAGTTGATCGAGTCGAGAACGCCGTACACCGTGATCTCGCCGTCGTGCTCGTACCCTTCGACCGCGACCTGGACACCGTTGAGCGTCTCCTCGGCGAGGCAGACCTGGCCGCCGACGCCGGCCATCTCCTGGGGCAGGTCGAGCTGGTCCAGGATGTACTCGAAGGGGCGGCCGACGCGGTGGATGCCCTGGCCGATGTGCTCCACGGCCGTGCGGAACTCCTCCATGTCGCCTACTCCGTAGGCGAGTTCGGAGGAGTACGACAGCGCCGGCTTGAGCCACATCGGGAAGCGCACGCCCTCCGGAGGCCGCGGGTCGGCCGCGTCGAGATCCACCCGGCCGAAGCGCGGATGCTCCTCGGTGACCTCCTGCTGCACGAGACGGCTCCAGTACTTGTGCTCGCACTTGACCACCGATTCCAGAGTGGTGGCGCGCGTCCCGTACTCCTTTCCGAGCAGGGCCACGAGTGTGCTCACCGGGAAGTCCCAGTAGCCGACGATCGCGTCGATCGGCCCGTCGAAGCCGTCCAGCACGCTCCGGGCCCGGTCGATCAGGTCCGGTACGGTCACCTCGCCGTGCTGGAGCTCCTGGATGGTCAGCAGGCGGTGGAAGCGCAGTTCTTCGGCGCGGGGAGCGGCCCGCAGGGTTCGCAGGTTGGCCTCGTCGAGACCGACGACGAATACGTTGCGGGGGCGTGGGCTCACTGACGGCTCCAGGGATCGGGGTACGGAACCCGCCGTGTACCCGCGCCGCGACCAGGCATACGGCGACAGCCCCGACGGCGTCAGGGCCTCTCGGGTGGAACGGGTCCCTACCGCGAACGCCCCACAACCGCTCATGTGCGAGCTTCTGGATCACGGGTACCCGGCGTGCATGAGCGTCACATCGTCAGAGCCGGCCCTGCCGTCCGCCCGTGGTCGGATCTCGGCGGCGATCATCGAATATCTGCGTGATACGGGACCACTACCGGACAGCAAGGAGGTCTCCTTCGCCGCCCCGCTCGGAGACGATCTCCAGCTCGCCCTCTACATCTGCTACGAACTGCACTACCGGGGATTCGCCGACGTCGAGGCCGACCGTGAGTGGGACCCCGAGCTGCTCAAGGTCCGGGCAGCCCTGGAGCAGCTGTTTCTCCGGACCCTCCGTGACACCGCGACCGTCCACAAGCACGCCGACGAGGCACTGGACGAACTGCTCGTCGAACCCGTCGACGGCTCGGGCGTCAGCCACTTCCTGCGGGACGAGGGAGAGCTGTGGCAGGTGCGTGAGTACGCCGCCCAGCGCTCTCTCTACCACCTCAAGGAAGCCGATCCGCACGCGTGGGTGCTGCCCCGGTTGTGGGGCCGGGCGAAGGCGGGCATGGCGGCCGTGGAGTTCGACGAGTTCGGCGCGGGCCGTGCGGATCGCGTGCACGCCCGCCTGTTCGCCGATCTCATGGCCGACCTCGAACTGAACACGGCGTACGGGCACTATCTCGACGCGACCGGTGCCGAGGCCCTCGCCACCGTGAACCTGATGTCCCTCTTCGGCCTGCACCGCGCCCTGCGAGGGGCCCTGGTGGGACATTTCGCCACTGTCGAGATCACCTCGTCGCCGGGTTCACGGCGCCTGGCCCAGGCCATGCGGCGCACCGGCGCCGGGTCGGCCGCCGAGCACTTCTACGACGAGCATGTCGAGGCCGACGCGGTGCACGAACAAGTCGTCCGCCGGGACGTCGTAGCGGGTCTGCTCGAAGAGGAGCCGCACCTCGACGGCGATGTCGCCTTCGGTGCGGACGCCACCACGTATCTCGAAGACCGCCTCGCCGAACGCCTTCTCGGTGCGTGGCGGGCGGAGGAGTCGTCACTGCGCATACCTGCCCGACCGGCGTTCCGACCACCAACAGGTTCCCGGGCATCCGTGAGAACCGGAGACGAGACCCCATGACCACGGTCACTCTGCCCGGCGTCTACAGCCCGCAGGACGACACCGACCTGCTCGTCCGACTCCTGCGCGACGAGCATCTTCCCCCGCACGCCGAAGTCCTCGACGTGGGCACCGGAACAGGTGCCGTCGCACTGGTCGCGGCGCGGCTCGGCGCCCGCGTCACGGCGATCGACATCTCCTGGCGAGCGGCTCTCAACACCAAGGTCAACGCGCTGCTGGCGCGTCTGCCCGTCCGGGTCAGACGGGGCGACCTGCTGGCTCCCGTCTCGGGCCGGGCCTTCGACCTCATCCTGTCCAACCCGCCGTATGTGCCTGCCCCCACCAGCGCCTGCCCCCGCCGGGGCGTGGCCCGGGCCTGGGACGCGGGGCACGACGGCCGTCTCGTGCTGGACCGGATCTGCCAGGACGCACCCGGACTCCTGAAACCCGGCGGAGTGCTGCTCGTGGTCCAGTCCGCGCTGAGCGGCCCGGAAGAATCGCTGCGGCGGTTGCGGGCGGCGGGACTGCGCGCCGACATCGTGGAACGCCGCAGCGTCGCCTTCGGTCCCGTCCTGCGTTCCCGCAGCGGCTGGCTGCGCGGCCGGGGCCTGATCGAAGGCGACGCCGAGAAGGAAGAGCTGGTGATCATTCGTGCCGTACGACTCGGATGAACGGCGCTGCCGCATAGTGGCCCGGCGCGCGGGGCCCCTACTGGTGGAAGGACCGGTGGACGTCACGCTGGAGGACGGCACCACCGTGTCGTCCGACCGGTTCTGTGTCGCCCTGTGCACCTGCCGACGCAGCCGCACCTACCCGTGGTGCGACACCAGTCACCGCAGGTCCGAACGGCCGAGACGGCCGGACGACGGAGCCGCCTACGACTCCTGAACCCTTCGATGGTGCTCGACCGGCCGACCGGCCGACCGGTCGGCTCCGTGTGGCGCGGGGAACTTCGGCCGTGCGAGAGGTCACGAGAGGGGTACCCGCCCCGGTGTGGGGCCACCGACAGCTGACGGGGTCGGCCGTGTGGCCCTTCGGCGTTCCGTGGACGGGGCCCGCGAGCAGGCGGTGACGGGACCGAGGATCGTATTCGCGCAGGTGACCAGCGAGGGAGATGAGCGTCATGGTGAAGATCGGGTACACGATGATGACCGAGCAGGCCGGTCCGCGGGAGCTGGTGGGCCATGTGGTCGGGGCCGAGCGCGCGGGTTTCGACTTCTCGGTCACGTCCGACCACTACTTCCCCTGGCTGGAGTCCCAGGGTCACGCCCCCTACGCGTGGAGCGT